>NZ_JBFUCL010000281.1:0-5031 GCF_056405255.1 Agromyces sp. P1_H4
CATGGGGGTGCGTCCGGCCCGTTCCTCGTTCTCGGGTCGTGCTCTCGCGCGGAGGTGCTGCGCCCTATGCGTTCGGTCGGCCGAGGTGCTGCGCGAGCAGGGCCGGGAGCTCGTCGAGTCCTCGGATGCGCACGACGCCCMCCTCGTCGGCCTCGGCGGCGTCGGCGGCGACCGGTTCGACGCCGTGGCGATCGAGCCAGACGCCGAGGAGCCCGGCACGGGCGGCGCCGATGGCGTCGGTGCGCAGGCGGTCGCCGACGTATGCGCCGGCCGAGACCGGCGCGGTGCCGCTGAAGCGCCGGAGCGCCTCGTGGAAGATGCGCACGTCGGGCTTCGCGATGCCCACGTCGCCCGAGGCGACGACGTGCTCCATGCGCGCCTGCAGCGCCAGCCGCTCGACCTTCGAGGTCTGGAACGCGAGCTCGCCGTTCGTGATGATGCCGTAGCGCACGCTCGGCAGCGCGGCGGCGATCGCGTCGAGCGCGGGCAGCGCGTCGTCGTGCAGGGTCCATGCGTCGCGGTAGTGCCGGACGTACTCCCCGAACCAGGCGGTCGCCGCGGCCTCGTCGAGGTCTTCGCCGAATGCCTCGGCGAAGGCGGCGGCTCGGGCGCGGCGCTGGCCCTCGTACGTCAGGGAGCCCTCGAGATAGGAGGTGTAGTGCTGCTCCTCCAGCTGGTGCCAGCGCTGCGCGGCTGCTCGCTCGTCGCCCTGATATGCACGTGCGCGCATGTGACGGGCGATGCCCGTCGCGACCGCCTCGCGATGCRCCATGAGCGTGTCGTCGAGGTCGAAGAGCACGACCGGGGTCGCCGTCGGGGCGGCTGCCGGCGAGGTCATCGATCGCCGCCGAGGATCGGGCGCCAGCTCTCGTGGACGCGCGGATCGACGGGCTCCGTGCGCACCGCGTGCCACGCGGGCAACGTGCCGCCGTCGCGTGTCGGCACGGTCGGCGCGACGGGCTCGATGCGGCGGAATCCCGCGGCACGCGCCACCCTCGCCGAGGCGGTGTTGCCCTCGACGGCGCGCCACATCAACGAGGTGGCGCCGCGGATGCCGCCGGCCAGCACCCACTCCGTGACGGCCGTGGCGGCCTCGCTCATGAGGCCGCTGCCCCGGTGTGCGGCACCCAGCCAGAAGCCCAGCTCGTGCTGCGCCTCGCGCACGCTGATCATGCCCATCACCGGCCCGCCGTCGACGTCTCGGATCGCCCAGGTCAGCTCCCGGCCGCTCGCCCACGACTCGGGCACATACGATCCGAGGAATGCGTCGGCGTCAGCCCTCGTGTAGGGCCACGGCGTCGTGAGGTACCGCTCGAACAACGGATCCTGGCAGTACTCGGTCACGAGCTCGGCATCGGCGAGGCGGGGCTCGTCGAGGGTGAGCCGCGCCGTGCGCAGGGTGACCGGTCGCACGCTACGCCCGGCGGGTGAAGCCGACGCGGTCGTACGCCGCGGCGAGCATGCGCTCGGCCCGCTCGCTCGCCCGTTCCGCTCCGATCGCGAGCAACCGATCGAGCTCCGCCGGGTCTTCGAGCAGCTCGAGCGTGCGCGCCCGGATGGGCGCCAGGCGGTCGACCACCGCGTCGGCGACGTCCTTCTTGAAGTCGCCGTAGCCGCGGCCGTCGTACTCGGCCTCGAGCTCGGTGATGGGGCGCCCCGTGATCGCGGCCAGGATGTCGAGCAGGTTCGAGATGCCCGGCTTCTCGGCCGGGTCGTATCGCACCTCGCGACCGGTGTCGGTGACGGCACTCCGGAACTTCTTCGCGGTGACCGCGGGATCGTCCATGAGCTTCACGAGACCCGACTCGGAGGCGGCGGACTTCGACATCTTCGCCGTCGGCTCCTGCAGGTCGTAGATGCGCGCCGACTCCTTGGGGATGAGGGCCTCGGGCACCACGAACGTCTCGCCGTAGCGCGAGTTGAAGCGACCCGCGAGATCGCGCGTGAGCTCGAGGTGCTGGCGCTGGTCGTCACCGACGGGCACGAGCTGGGTGCCGTAGAGCAGGATGTCGGCCGCCATGAGCACCGGGTAGGTGAACAGGCCCACCGTCGTGGCATCCGCCCCCTGCTTGGCCGACTTGTCCTTGAACTGCGTCATGCGGCTCGCCTCGCCGAAGCCCGTGAGGGTGCCGAGCACCCACGCCAGCTCGGCATGAGCGGGCACGTGCGACTGGATGAAGAGCGTCGAACGTTCGAGGTCGACCCCCGACGCGAGGTACTGCGCGGCGGTTCGGCGCACGTTGGCGTGGAGCGCCGCGGGATCCTGCTGAACGGTGATCGCGTGCAGGTCGACCACGCAGTAGATGGGGTCGTACTCGTCTTGCAGGGCGACCCAGTTGACGAGCGCTCCCAGGTAGTTGCCGAGGTGCAGGGAGTCGCTCGACGGCTGCATGCCGGAGAAGACGACGGGACGGGAGGTGGTCATGCGGTGCGGGTCCTTGTCACGTGGTCGTGGAGTCGTGGGAGCGCGGGTCAGAGGTCGTAGTCGACGACGACCGGCGAGTGATCGGAGAACCGCGCGTCGTAGGTCGCGGCGCGGTCGATGCCGTAGGAGAGGGCGAGATCGGCGAGCGGCGCCGTGGCCAGCTGGTAGTCGATGCGCCATCCGGTGTCGTTGTCGAAGGCCTTGCCGCGGAACGACCACCACGAATAGGGGCCGTCGACCTCGCCGGCGAAGCGTCGGCCGACGTCGATCCAGCCGAGGCCGCCGCCGCGGTTGTAGTCGTCGTCGCCCTCGGCGCCGACGAAGCGATCGAAGTGGGCCCGCTCCTCGGGGAGGAAGCCGGCGCGCTTGACGTTGCCCTTCCAGTTGCGGATGTCGAGCGTGCGGTGCCCGACGTTCAGGTCGCCCACGACGAGCGCGAGCTCGGAGTGCGCGGCGAGCTCGGGGAGGCGCGCCTCCATGGCGTCGAGGAAGCGGTACTTCTCCACCTGCTTCGCGGTCTCGGCCTCGCCCGAGTGGACGTAGGCGCTGACGACGGTGATGATGCGGTCGCCGACCTCGTAATCGGCCTCGAGCCAGCGCCCTGCGCTGTCGAAGTCGGGTGCGCCGAGCTCGACGCGGTGGATGCTCGCGCGGTTGCGGCTCGCGATCGCGACGCCGGCGCGCCCCTTCGCCGTGGCGGGGTCGTGCAGGATGTCCCAGTCGTCGCCGAGCAGCGCCTGGAGGTCTTCGGTGGACGCCCGCACCTCCTGCATCGCGAGGATGTCGACGTCACGGCCGTCGAGCCACTCGCCCATGCCCCGGCGGAATGCCGCCCTGACCCCGTTGACGTTGACGCTGGCGACACGGAGCGGTTTCGCTGAGGGCATGCTTCGATCCTACGGGAGCCCTCCGACGTCGCCGGCTGCCGGTGGGGCGGCGGCCGCCTCGAGACGGGCGAGCTCGCCCTCAGCCCGCGAGAGTCGGCGGCGAGCGGGGATCCGCTCGAACCAGCCGGCCCGCTCGAGCTCGGCCCTGGCCTCTCTGACCCGCACCTGCGCCGCCGTGAGCAGCGCCTCCTGCTCGCGGACGCGTTCCTCCTCGACGAGCTGCTCGGGCGTGACCCGGCGAAGCGTCTCGTTGTGGTCGAAGGCCTCGACCGCGATCCAGCTGGCGGCCACGAGGATCACGATGCCGGTGAGGCGGAACCAGAGCAGCAGTGCGATGAAGACCGCGAAGGTCGCGAGCAGCGGGTTCTTCCCGGCGCCGGTGATCACCAGTCCGCCGAGCAGCTGCAGCACGGTGAGCGCCGCCGAGCCGAGCAGGGACCCGACCCACATCCGACGCCACGGCATCGCGGCGCCCGACAGGAAGCGGAACAGCACCGCCAGCGCGGCGGCGTCGATCACGAAGACGACCAGCATCGATCCGGCCTGGAACAGGAGGTTCGACCACACCGAGTCGGGTGACAGGTGGAGCAGTGCGACCAGCCAGGTCCAGAGCGAGGTCGTCGCCACCGTGAGCACGGTCGCGGCCAGCAGGATCGTGCCGAACAGGAGCCCGACGATGAAGTCGCGCGTCTTCAGCAGCACGTAGGCGCGGGTGTCCTTCGGCAGCAGGAAGATGCTGCGCACCGCGATCCTCGAGTACGTGATCCAGCCGATGGCCGTCCAGATCAGGCCCGCGAGGGCGACGGCGCCCGTCCAGCCGAAGAGGCTCGTGCTCGTCGTCGCGATCGCGTAGAGGTCGTCGGTCGAGATGAGGCCGTCGTCGCCGATGAGCCCCGGCGCATAGGAGTTGAGCAGGGCGATGAAGGCGTTGAGGGTCTGCGAGTCGGCGGTGAGCCAGATGCCCGCGACGGCGAACACGACGTAGACGGCGGCGAAGATGGCGAACAGCGCCTGGTAGCTCATGCCCGAGGAGAGCAGGAAGCCGTTGCGAGCGAGGAAGTGCCGCCACACGCGCACCGGGAACAGCGCCATGGTGCGTTGCGTCAGGTCGCTGACCCGGCTGATCGGTTCCTCGAACCGCTCCTTGAAGGCCTCATTGCGCGAGACCGGATGCGGCGGCGCGGTCCCCAGCGGATCGTCGTCGATCGGGGTGCGCTCGCTCACGGCTCCAGACTAGCGACCCGTCGGCGGGGCGGCGGATGCGGCTCGACGGGGCAGCAGACCGGTCCCCATGTCGCGCCCGAGGGTGGCCCCGTCTTCGGGGGACAAATCCGAGAAATCCTTGGAATGCGCTGAGTCACGGGCGCAGACTGGCGATGCTGACCCGTTACCCGAGCCGGCTCCCAACCCGATCCTGGAGCTGTCATGTACCCGATGAGGAATACCCGTCGGGCGCGCCATTCCATCGGAATGCGTGCCCGCGGAGGCATCCGCACCACACTGGCCGGCGCCGTCGTCGRCGCACTCGTGCTCTTCGGCGCGCCCATGTTGGCTGCCGCAGACGAGCTCCCGGCCGATCCGGTCGCGACCGAGGCATCCGTCGCCCCGGAGCCCACGGCTGAGCCGGCCGCCGAGCCCGCCGCCACCGACCCGGTCTCCGAGCCCGCGCCCGAACCGGCCGTGGAGCCTGAGGCGCCGCCGGCCGCGACCCCGGAGTCC
>NZ_JBFUCL010000282.1:0-5030 GCF_056405255.1 Agromyces sp. P1_H4
GCGCTGTACGTCGGCACGTCGGGGTCGCGCTCGACGAGCCGGGTGCGGATCCATCCGGCCCGCACCTCGGCGATGACGGATGCCACATGCCCCCGCGGCACGATGAGCACGACCTCCCCGGGCTTGTTGAGGCCGCCGGTGCCGTCGGCGACCACGTCGCACGCCTGCCATCCGGCTGCCGTCTTCGCCTCCCAGACGATGGGCGGGTCGTCGGGGTCGACGCCGACGCCGCGCACGGCGCAGTCGAGCCGGAGCGACACGGCGAGCGCGCCCGACGCATCGTCGAGCCCGAAGAGCAGGGCATCGCCGGGCGTCGGCGATGACGCGAACGCGTCGATCGTCTCGTCGCCGAGGCGTGCGTCGCCGACCCAGGGCTCGCCGCCCTCGGGGTGCGTGCCCACGGCGATGAGCGAGCGCGGCGGGATCGCGAGCTCTTCGATCGTGGTGAAGATGATCGGCTCGGCGAGCTCGGTGCGCGGCGTGCCCGCGTCGCTCCTCGCGGGCACGATCACCGTCTCGGGGCGGGGGGCGGCGAGCCAGAAGACGAGGTCGACGGTCGCGCTCGTCGGCGGGAACAGCGACACCCCGAGCAGGTCGAGGAAGGCGAGGTACATGCGGTCGGGCACGCGGTTCAGCCGGTAGAGCAGCTCGTCGGTCATGAACGCGAACGCCTCGATGAGCGTGACCCCGGGGTCGGAGACGTTGTGGTCGGTCCATTCGGGGCAGCGCAGGGCTACGAGCCGCTTGGCGTCGTCGACGAGGTCCTGGAAGCGACGGTCGTCGAGGTTCGGGGCAGGCAGGGTCATGAGGGCTCCCGGGGGATGACGTAGAAGGGGAACACGAGGTTCCTGGGATCGTTCGTGCCGAGGATCGAGTACCCGACGTCGATGTACAGCACGCCGTCGCCGGCACCCTCGAGCGAGACGGTCACGTCGCCGACCTCGATGCGCGGCTCCCAGTAGCGCAGGGCCGCCCGCACCGCGGCGCCGATCGCCCCGGCCGTCGAGGCGTCGGCGGGCGCGAAGACGTACTCGTGCACCGCGCAGCCGAACTCGGGACGCATCGGCCGCTCGCCGGGTGCGGTGGCGAGGATGAGCCGGATGCTCTCCTCGATCTCGCGATCGTCGGAGGTGAGCGCGATGCGGCCGGTCGCGTCGGCGTGCACGGGGAACGCCCAGCCGTGCCCGACGAACTCACGAGACATCCGCGCACCCCCTCTGCACTCAGTTGATCTTCACGACGGCACCCTTGACCGTCGTGACGCCACCGGCCGAGAGTTCGGCGGTGCCCTGCCCCTTGAGGCTGAGCGTCGCGCCCTCGACCTCGGTCGACCCCGTGCCCTTCAGGGCGAGCGAGGCGCCCTCGATCTTCACGCCGCCGGTCGCCTTCACCTCGACGGTCGACCCCGAGAGCTTCAGCGTTCCGTTGTCGGCCGACACCGTGGCATCCTGCTTCGCCGTGATCGTCACCGGCCCCTCGGCGATGATCTCGATGCCCTTCTGCGACGTCTGCGTCAGCGTGACCCGCTGCGCCCCGCCGTTCGTCGACAGCTCGAGGGTCTCGGTGCCCGACTTCTCGGTGAACCGCACCGCCATGCCCGTGCGAGAGGTGAACGAGCGGTGCACGACCTCGCCGTTCTCGACCACGCCCGCCCACGGCTCGGCCGGCTCGTCGACCCCGTTGTAGAGCCCGCCGACCACGAACGGCCGGTCGAAGCGCCCGCCCTCGAACGCGACGAGCACCTCGTCGCCCACCTCCGGCAGCACCAGGCTGCCGCGCGTGCCGCCGGCCCCGAGCTGCACGGTGCGAGCCCAGCCGCTGACATAGTCGGGCGAGAGGAAGGGGAAGGCGAGCTTGACCCGGCCGCGGGCCTCGGGGTCGCCGTTGTCGCTCACGAGGGCGGGCACCACGCCGGCCATGCGCGCGTCCTCCCCCGCCGACCAACCGCCGTTCGCCACGCCGTAGAGCGAGCGGTCGGAGGCGTTGCTCACGACCGCGGTGGTGACGTAGCCCTGGTCGGACGAGAACTCGTGCGTCGCCTCGGTGACCGTGTAGCGGCCGTCGAACGGCGACCCGAAGCCCTTCAACGTGACCGCGGTGCCCGAGTGAATGTGCGAGTTGCCCCGGATCCGCGCCTCGACCTCGGCGWAGCCCCCCGCGATGCGGTCGGCCACGGACGTCGCGAGCTTGTCCTGTGCCGTCGCGACGCCGTCGCCGTCGGAGCTGACGTACTTCGGGCTCGTGAACGCCTGCGCCACCTTCGCCGGCTGCACGTTCGGCAGCTCGACCGAGCGGGTCTTCGGCGGCGCGGTGGACACGACCGCCTCCTTGCGCACGGGATCCCATCCGCGGACCTCGACCTCGGGCACCTGGCTCGCCGAGGTCACCGTGGCCTGCAGCGACAGCGTGTTCATGCCGTGCTCGATGACGACGGGGTCATCGCGCGCGCTCTCGGCGCCGGCGGGCGCCTCGTCGGCCTTCGAGGGCGGGCCGAACACGAGGCCGCCCTGCACGACGGAGAACGTCGAGCCCGTGGCATCCGCGAGCCGCTTCAGGAACACCCAGTCGCTGACGTTGTCCTGGGTGACGTGCTTCATGACGCTGCCGGCGACCTGGATGCGCGTGATCGGCACGCTCGCGCGCCCGGCCACGGTGCGCACGATGTCGGCCGGCGTCGAGTCGAGGTACGCGGCGACGCGACGGCCGCGGAACAGGCGGTGCGACCTGTCGAGCCCCCGCACCCGCGTGAGGAGCGCTCCGGCCACGTCCTCACGGTCGATCGCGGTGACCTCGCCGTCGAGCAGCCGCACGGGGCCCTGCGGGCCGTTCTCCGAGACGGTCAGCACGACGGAGGCGCCGATCGTGAAGTGCCCGTCGGCGAGCACGGTGCCCGCGGTGTCGGTGAACTCCAGCTCGAAGCCGTCGGGGAGGTTCGCGGTGTCGGTGATGCGTCCGGTCAGGAGCTGCCTCGCCACCTGCGGCGGCAGGGGGCTGCCGTCGACCGCGACGAGCAGGAGGCTCGTGTAGGTGTCAACCGACGACACGGGCCACCTCCTGCCGCACCACGTCGCGCTTCGACGGCCCCGAGAGTTCCTCGGCCGCGGGGAGGAAGACGCTGCGCCCGGGCACCAGCCGCATCGGGTCGTCGATGCCGTTCACGTCGGCCACCTGCCGCCAGAGCGCCGCGTTCCCGTACTCGCGGTAGGCGATGGCGGCGAGGGTGTCGCCCTCGCGGATGGTGTGCACGCGCCGCGGCCGCAAGCCGCCCGAGGTGGGGTTCTGCTTGCCCGGGTCCGCGGCGATCTCCTCGAGGGCGACCGTGCAGACCGCGCGCAGGGGCGTGCCGCTCGGCGAGAACAGCGTGTACTTCGCCGAGACCGACTTGATGTAGCCCACGAACCCGACGAGGACGCCCCACTTGAACTGCACCCACGGGGCTGACGGGGTGTCGCCCCGTTGCGAGTCCTTGGTCGGCGCGCAGGCCGTGAAGAGCTTCTCGACGCGGGTCACGACCGAGTCGCCGCCGCCCCCGCGCGTGTCGTCGAAGAACATCTCGACGCTGAGCTTCTGCGCCTCGGGGCCCTGGTAGGTCGCGGGCGGAGCGGAGGTCGCCTTCTTCTGCTTCTCCGACTTCCAGCTCGCGGTCTTCGTCATCGTGAGTTCCTTGGGGTTGAGCTGGAACGCGATCGTGCCGATGGGCGCGCCCGGCACGCCGGGGGTCTTCCCCGGCTCGCGCAGCTCGAGTTCCGCGTGCGTGAGGGTCTCGCTCGCGGCCTCGGTCTTGGTGACGGGCATGTCGGCTCCTTCAGTTCCCGGGCGGGTCGGCCTTGATGCCGTGGTGGGCGAGCTCGAGGGTCTCGGTGAGCACCTTGGGCTGGTCGTTCGTGAGGGAGGGGCCGGTCCAGCGCACCGGGATGACCTGCTCGAGGTGCCAGGTGGCGATGGGCTTGCCCTCGGCGTTGCGCGCCTGGATCTCGGCCTGGCTGGGCGCGATCCGCGGTGCCTTCGCGATCCACCCGAGGATCGGCTGCGAGCTGCCCTTGCCGAGCGGCCGCGACAGCTTCACGTTCGAGAACTTGAGCCGGGTGGGCAGTTGCCAGACGTAGGCGTTGTTGCCGCCCTCCTCGCGCGACTCGAGCACGACCTCCACGCCGAGCCCGTCGCAGCTCGCGAACTCGCCGAGCGACTCCCCGTCGATCTTCACGACGTAGCTCACCCCGACGGCGATATCGGTGTCCTCGATCATCGCTCCCCCTTCCGTCTAGATTCCGTCGATCCGGATGCCGCGGCGTTCCCGATCGAGCAGCAGCTCGGCCTTCAGTCGTCGCACGAGTGGGCCGTAGAGCCGTTGCGCGAGCTTCTCGATCGCCTCGGGCGATGAGGCGTCGACGGATGCCGCGCCGCCGGCGGCGGGCGATGCGGTGACGGATGCCGCGGCGGTGCCGTTGCCTGCAGGCTCGCCGGATGCCGCAGGGCCGGCGTCGGACGGCGACGCTAGGACGTCCGGCGCCTCGTCGACGACCTCGGCGCGCTGCACGACGGCGTCGGTGGGCGGAGCGGCTGGCGGAGCGGCGACCGGCATCGGCGWGGGCGAGGCCGCGCGAGCGGGCGCGATGAGCACTGGCATCGCGCCCGCGCCGCCCGGTGCCTCGTGGGCACGTTGGGGAGTCGATCGCTGCAGGACGGTCGTGGCGGTGGTGGCGGCGCCGGGGGCGCTCGTGCTCCCGGTGGATCCGGAGGCCGTACGCACGGAGGCGGGTGGCGCCGGGAATCGCATCGCGCTCGACGACGCGAGCCCTGACGGTGCGAGCCCCGACGGTGCGGACGCGACGCGGGCGACGACCGGGAGCCCGGCCGCGCGGTTCCCGCCAGATGCGGCCCCCGTCGCCGCGCCGAGCGCGGACGCCGCGCCGGCTTCGGACTCGGGCAGCGCGCCCGCTTCGGTCCCGGTGGCAGGCGCCTCCCCGCCGACGGCCGAGTCGCCGAAGCCGGGTCCGGCACCGGAATCGACGGGGCCGAGCGTGCCCGCC
>NZ_JBFUCL010000283.1:0-5023 GCF_056405255.1 Agromyces sp. P1_H4
GGCGAGCCTGGACGCGGCGGTGTCGGCCTGCCCGGCGAGCTTGGACAGCTCGAGGTCGTAGGCGGCGACGCGGGCGCTGTCCCGGGCGATGCCCTCGTCGACGCGGTCGAGCTCGACCCGGGCGGCCCGGGTRCCGGCGACCGCATCCTCGAGGGCCGCGGCCGCCTCGCCCACGGCCGCACCGAAGCCGTCGAGTCCGGTGGTCGCCTCGTCGATCATGGCGCGGGTGACGCTCGGCGCGGCATCCGTCGGCTCGACCTGGGCGCTCAGCAGGGCGATGCGCTGCCGCGCCAGGGCGTCGAGCGCCCGCAGGCGCTCCTGCGCGGACTCGAGCGCATGGGAGGTGGAGCGCACCGCGTCGACGTCGTCGCCGAGGTAGGTCGCCTCGAGTCGCTCGACCCGTGCCTGGTGCTGCTCGAGCTCCTGCTGCAGCACCTGCCGCTCGCTGTGCCGCTCGGACTCGCTGCGCCCGTGCTCGTCGAGCGCGCGGCGGAGGCCCACGACCTCGTCGGCGAGGAGCCGCGCCCGCGCGTCGCGCACCACGGCGGCGATCGTGGCGGCCTCGCGGGCCACCTCGGCCTGGCGGCCGAGCGGCTTCAGCTGGCGCCGGATCTCGCCGGCGAGGTCGGAGAGCCGCGTGAGGTTCGCCTGCATCGCGTCGAGCTTGCGGAGCGTCTTCTCCTTGCGGCGGCGGTGCTTGAGGATGCCTGCGGCCTCCTCGATGAAGCCGCGCCGGTCCTCGGCGCTCGCGTGCAGCACCGCGTCGAGCTGCCCCTGGCCGACGATGACGTGCATCTCGCGGCCGAGCCCCGAGTCGCTGAGCAGTTCCTGCACGTCGAGCAGCCGGCAGGTCTCGCCGTTGATGGCGTACTCGCTGGCCCCGTTGCGGAACAGCGTGCGGGAGATCGTGACCTCGCTGTACTCGATCGGCAGGGCGCCGTCGGCGTTGTCGATCGTGAGGCTGACCTCGGCTCGCCCGAGTGGGCCGCGCGTCGCCGTGCCGGCGAAGATGACGTCCTCCATCTTGCCGCCGCGCAGCGTCTTCGCGCCCTGCTCGCCCATCACCCAGGCGAGCGCGTCGACCACGTTCGACTTGCCCGAGCCGTTGGGACCGACGATGCAGGTGACGCCCGGCTCGAACGCGAACGTGGTCGGCTGCGCGAAGGACTTGAATCCCTTCAGCGTCAGGCTCTTCAGGTACATGGTCCCCCGGGTGCGGCTGGGTCGTGCGGATGCCTCGCACGAGCGTACCCGAGCGGGCGCCCGGTTCCCGCGCACCCTCGCCGCGAAGCTGAGGATCGATCGTTGCCGGCGCGCCGCGCCCGGCGATAGTCTGGGCGGCTGTCCGACCGACGGCGAGGAGGACGATCGCGTGGCCATCGACATCCGACCCGTGCCCGTGCCCGCACGCCTCGGCACGACCGAGGCGCGGCCGCTGGAGGCGTACGTCGAGCTCACCCGCCTCGTCGCCCTCGAGACGTGGGGCCACGACCACTTCGAGTTCACCGCCGCCGAGCTCCTCGTGCGACATCGCGACCAGCGCTTCCGCCGCCGAGTGGAGGTCGGCGCCTACGAGGGTGACGACCTGGTCGGCGCGGCCGCCATGGTGTGGGAGACCGACCCGCAGGCGAGGATGGCCGAGATGTCGCTCGGCGTGCGGCCCGACCGTCGCGGCCGCGGCGTCGGGAGCGCCCTGCTCGCCGCGATGGAGGCCCAGGCCGCAGAGGCCGGGCGTCCGGCGCTCGTCGGGTGGTCGGAGCACGGGGGCGCGAGTCTCCGCACGACGGGCGAGGTGCTGCGCGCCCCCGACGGCGACGCCGAACTGCCGGCCTCCGACGCCGCGGCGCGGTTCGCCGTGGCGCACGGCTATGCGTTGCAGCAGGTCGAGCGGGTGAGCGGGCTGCGCGTCGACGGGCGCCGCGACGGGTTCGCCTCGGCGCTCGAGGAACGCGAGCCCGCGGCATCCGCTGCCGGTTACCGACTCCGCACCTGGGAGGATCGCGCGCCCGACGAGCTCGTCGACGCGTACGCCGCGGCTCGCGCACGCATGGTGCTCGACGTGCCCGCCGGCGGGCTGCAGTACGACGACGAGGTGTGGACCGCCGACCGCGTACGCGCCTACGAGGACGAACGCCGCGACAGCGCCACGGGCATGCTCGTCGCCGCGGCGGTCACCGACGGAGGCGAGGTCGCCGGCTACACGGAGCTCGAACTGCCCGACGGCCGGCCCATCGCCTACCAGTCCGACACGCTCGTCGTCGGCGCGCACCGCGGCCATGCCCTCGGGATGCTCCTCAAGCTCGCGAACCTCGTGCGGCTGGGCGAGGTCGCGCCCGAACGACACGAGGTCTCCACGTGGAACGCCGATGAGAACGACCACATGCTCGCCATCAACCTGGCGCTCGGATTCGAGCTCAGGGGGCTGGACGCGAGCTGGCAGCGACCGGCGTCCGCCGCGGCATCCGGAGCCGCTGGCATCGCGGGCACCGGTGCGACGACCGGTTCATGAACGCCTCGCGCACGATGGGGGTGCCGCAGCGCGGGCACGGCAGGCCGGCACGACCGTAGGCGTTCAGCGAGTGGGCGAAGTAGCCCGACGCGCCGTTGACGTTGACGTACTGCGCGTCGAAGCTCGTGCCGCCCTCGGCGAGGGCCTTGCCGAGCACGTCGCGCACCGCCGCGAGCAGGTCGCGGGCCCGGCGCCTCGACAGGGACGCCGCGGGCTGCTCGCCGTGCAGGCGCACCGCCCAGAGCGACTCGTCGGCGTAGATGTTGCCGACGCCGCTCACGAGGTTCTGGTCGAGGAGCACCCGCTTGACGCCCGAGGCGCGCCGCGCGAGGGCGTCGACGAAGGCGTCGTCGTCGAAGGCCGGGTCGAGTGGATCGCGCGCGATGTGCGCGACCTGCGCCGGGATGCTCCGATCCCACGGCCCGGTCACGCCGGCGGAGAAGCCGGCCACCTCGCCGTCGGCGGTCGGGACGAGCCGATCCACCGCGAGCGAGCCGAAGGTGCGCTGGTCGACGAAGTCGATGCGGAACTCCCGGTGCCCGGGATGCTCGAGATGCAGGCGCACGCGCGCGTGCCGGTCGTCGCCGGGGTGATCGGGCGTGCGCAGCAGGAGCTGCCCGCTCATGCCGAGGTGGCCGACGATCGCCCGGTCGGGGCCGATGGGCAACCAGAGGAACTTGCCGCGACGCACCGCCGCCGCGATCCGGGCACCCGTGACGAGCGATTCGAAGTCGCCGGATGCCGCGACGTGGCGGGTCAGCGCCCGCGGGTCGAGCACGTCGACGGCGGTCACGAGCGCGCCGGTGACGGCGGGTGCGAGGCCGGCGCGGACGACCTCGACCTCGGGCAGCTCGGGCACGTCAGACGGCGTTCAGCTCGGTCCAGGCCTCGAGTGCTGCGGCCATCTCGGCCTGCTTCTTGCTCGAGCCTTCGCCGGTGGCCTGCACCAGGTCGCCCACCGAGACGGTGGCGATGAAGTGCTTGTTGTGGTCTGGTCCCGACTCCGTGACCGTGTAGACGGGCGGCGGGGCGCTGCGTCGCGCCGCGATCTCCTGCAGGCTGGTCTTCGGGTCCATGGCCGCACCGAACCGCTCGGGGTCGTCGAGGAGCGGCCCGACGAGGCGCAGCACGAAGGCCGTGGCGGCGTCGCCGCCCGAGTCGAGGTAGACGGCGCCGATGATCGCCTCGACGGTGTCGGCGAGGATCGACGGCTTGTCGGCGCCGCCGGTCATCGTCTCGCCCCGGCCGAGCAGCACGTACGGTCCGACGCCGATGGTGCGGCCCACCTCCGCGAGCGCGGCACTCGAGACGAGGCTCGCCCGCCGCTTGGCGAGCTCGCCCTCATCGAGGTCGGGGTGGTCGCGGAACAGCTTGACCGTGACGGCCTGCCCCAGGATGGAGTCGCCGAGGAACTCGAGGCGCTCGTTGGTGGGGATGCCGCCGTTCTCGTACGCGAACGACCGGTGCGTGAGCGCCAGCTGGAGCAGGGCCGGGTCCACCTCGATCTGCAGCGAACGCTGCAATTCCTCGAGTGAATGCTCCGAAGGAGCCGTGGACTCCGTCCCCGTGTGCTCCGTGCGCGTCACGACCGGTCGGTAGGCGAGTCGGGGCCGACTAGACGTCGGCGACCTTGCGGCCCTTGTACTCGAGGAACAACGGGGTGCCCGCGGAGTCCTCGACGACCTTGGCACGGTGCGGAAGGCTGTAGGTGACCTTGCCGTTCTCGACGGTCTTGACGAGCGTGGGGACCTCGGCCTTCCACTGCGAACGACGCGCGTGCGTGTTGGCTCGTGACTTCTTCCTCTTGGGAACAGCCATGACTCTCTCTCAATCTCTCTGCTGGGGGGCGTCGGATGCGGCATCCGAGCCTTGGTCTTCGGAAGCTTCGAACCCCGCGAGCGCGGCCCATCGCGGGTCGCGCTGCTCAGGGGTGACGAGTTCCGGATGATCAGCCAGTCGGACCCCGGTCTCTGGGTCGAGACCCGGGCAGTCCGGCCGGCACACCGGCTGGAACGGCAGTGCCAGCACTACCGCATCTCGGATGAGCGATTCAAGATCCACGTGGTCGTCTTGAACCTCATACTCGAAAGCTTCTCCAGAATGATACGCGAAAAGCTCCTGGAACTCGACTTCGACGGGCAGGGCGATGTCGATGAGGCATCGGCCGCACTCCCCCTCGGCCACCGCGYCGACCTCGCCGGTCACGAGGACGCCCTCGTGCACCGACTCCAGGCGCACGCCCAGGTCGAGCTCGGAGCCCGCCTTGACGGCGACGAGTCCCTCGCCCATCGGGTCGCCCACGGGGATCGCGAGTCGCTGCTCGCGCATCTCGCCCGGACGGTTCACGAGGTCGCGCACGTTCACTCGGAACGGGGAATGCTGAATGGCCACGATCGACGATTCTACGCCCCGGCCGCAGTGCGATCGCCGAGCGCCCTCCGCACGCGATCGAAGAGCGAGCGGGGTGCGAACAGGGCCCTCGCCCGTTCGCCGGCGCTCGCGTCGGACACGAGC
>NZ_JBFUCL010000284.1:0-4969 GCF_056405255.1 Agromyces sp. P1_H4
GGGGCGACCGTCGCGTTCTCGAGCGACTGGCAGGTCGGCGAGATGGATCCGCTCGTGGGCATGTACTCCGCCGCGACCCGCGCCGGCCTCGACGGTTCGGATGCCTGGACGGTCGGGGAGCGCGTCGGCCTCGACCGGTCGCTCGAGGCGTACACGGTGCACGGCGCCCGCGCCTGGCACGCCGAGGCCTCGCTCGGCCGGATCGCACGGGGGATGCTCGCCGACCTCGCCGTGTGGTCGACCGACCTCTCCGGCCTCGAGCACGATCCTGCGGCGCTCCTCGACGCGCACGCCGAGCTGACCGTCGTGGGCGGGGGGATCGCCTACTCGGCGGGCGCCCTCGCCGAACCCGCAGGAGGCGAGGCGGCGGCCGACCCCGTCGCGGCGCGAGGCGGGCAGGACGACGCCCACGTGCACGCGCACTGACGCGGCGTGCCTCCGCCACGGCACGCATCCGCCCAGCGCACCACGCACCGCTGGGGCAGACTGGTCCCGTGCCAGCCGACGAGCCCGACCGCATCATCCACGCGGACAACCTCGACGTGCTGCCCACCCTGCCCGACGGCTCGTTCACGCTCGTCTACCTCGACCCGCCCTTCAACACCGGGCGCGCGCAGGCCCGGCAGGCGATGCGGCACGAGCGGGTGCTGCCGACGGATGCCGCCGAGCCCGCGGCATCCGGAACCATCACCGGGTTCGCGGGCAAGCAGTACCGGCGGGTACGGGGCGACCTGCTGCGCTACGACGACCGGTTCGAGGACTACTGGGGGTTCCTGGAGCCACGGCTCGCGGAGGCGTGGCGGGTGCTCGCCGACGACGGCACGCTCTACCTGCATCTCGACTACCGCGAGGCGCACTACGCGAAGGTGCTGCTCGACGCGCTCTTCGGCCGCGAGTGCTTCCTCAACGAGATCGTGTGGGCCTACGACTACGGCGCCAAGGCGAAGCGGCGCTGGCCGACGAAGCACGACACGATCCTCGTGTACGTGAAGGATCCCGACCGGTACTGGTTCGACTCGACCGCGGTCGACCGCGAGCCCTACATGGCACCCGGGCTCGTCACGCCCGAGAAGGCCCTGCTCGGCAAGCTGCCCACCGACGTGTGGTGGCACACGATCGTGTCGCCGACGGGTCGCGAGAAGACCGGCTACCCGACGCAGAAGCCCGAGGGCATCCTGCGCCGCATCGTGCAGGCCTCGACGCGCGAGGGCGACTGGGTGCTCGACTTCTTCGCCGGCTCGGGCACGACGGGCGCGGTCGCGGCCACGCTCGGGCGCCGCTTCGTGCTCGTCGACGAGAACCCCGAGGCCATCGCGATCATGCGCGCGCGGTTCTCGGAGATCGCGGGCGTCGAGTTCCAGGAGGGGGTCCGCAGGGCGGGCTGAGCGGATGCCGCGGCGCGGCGTCGTGGCCCTACGCCGACGCGCGCCGCACGAGGTGCGTGGGCATGATGTTGCGGCGGGGCACGTCGGCATCGCCCGACAGATGCCGCAGCAGCAGGTCGGCCATCTCGAAGCCCATCTGCTCGGACGGCTGGTGCACGGTGGTCAGCGGGATGGCCGACGACCTCGCGGCGGGACTGTCGTCGAAGCCCACCACGGCGATGTCGCCGGGCACCGATCGTCCGCGTTCGCGCAGCACGGACAGCGCGCCGGTGGCCATGAGGTCGCTCGCGACGAAGATGCCGTCGAGGTCGGGCACCCGGTCGAGCAGCCGCCGGGTGGCGGCGACGGCGCCGGCCGCCGTGAAGTCGGCGGTCTCGACGGCGTCGGTGGGCAGGTCGGCCTCGCCCATGGCGCGGCGGAAGCCCTCGAGTCGGTCGACACCCGCGGGCATGTCGAGGGGGCCCGAGATCGTGCCGATGCGACGGCGTCCGACGTCGACGAGGTGCCGGGTGCCGATGGCACCGCCCTCGACGTTGTCGACGTCGACGAAGATGTGGTCGCCGGGCTGCGACGGGCGGCCACCGTACACGAGGGGAAGCAGCATGTCGGCCTCGTGCTGCAGGTCGTCGCCCTCGTGGTGCGAGATCACGAGCGCGCCGTCGACGACGCCAGAGCGCAGGTACCGCACGGTCTTGTGGCCGGGATCGGTCGAGGCGACGAGCAGGTTGAGCAGGTACTCGCTCTCGTCGAGCCGCCTGGTGATGCCCTGCACGATCGCGGCGAAGTAGGGGTCGCCGAAGAACATGGCCGTGTCCTCGGGCACGATCAACGCGATCGCGCCCGAGGTGCGGCTGGCCAGCGACCTGGCGGCCCGGTTCGGCACGTAGTTGAGCTTGGCGATCGCCGCGTTCACGGCGGTGACCACATCGGGGCTCACCTTGGGGGAGCCGTTGACGACCCGGCTCACGGTGGCTCGCGAGACGTTCGCCTCGCGCGCGACCGCTTCGAGCGTCGGCGCGGTGGGTCGCGTCCGGATACCACTTCCCCCCTGCTGCATGGCGTTCAGTCTATTTCCGTCTCGGGGTGATGGCTGGCGGGGCTGGCCGTCAGCTCGACGGCAACGCGCGGTCGCGGATGACGGCGGCGTACGAGCGTCCGCTGTCCTTCACGGTGCGCTGCTGCGTGTCGTAGTCGACGCGCACGAGGCCGAAGCGCTTGTCGTAGCCCCACGCCCACTCGAAGTTGTCCATGAGCGACCAGTAGAAGTAGCCATGCACGGGCACGCCCTCGTCGATGGCGTCGAGGATCGCCCCGAGGTGCGAAGCCAGGAACTCCGTGCGCTCCACGTCGTGCACCACGCCGTCATCGCCGACGACGTCGTCGTAGGCGGCGCCGTTCTCGGTCACGAAGAGGCGAACGCCGGCGGATGCCGCGTAGTCCTCGTGCACGCGCACGAGCAGTTCGCGCAGGCCGTCGGGCTGCACCTCCCACTCCATCGCGGTCAGCGGCAGGTTCTGCGGGTGGTTGAACACGCCGTCGGCCGCGGGGAAGGGCGACCGGGTGGGCCGGTCGGTGGGCGCCTGGGCCAGCAGCGGGTGCTCGGCCGGGCGGTCGCTCACGTACTCGCCGTGGTAGTAGTTCACGCCCAGCGTGTCGATCGGCGTCGAGATCACCTCGAGGTCGCCCGGGAGCACGACGTCGCGGAGGCCGAGGTGGCCGACGTCGGCCATCAGGTCGCCGGCGTAGTGGCCGCGGAAGATCGGATCGAGGAAGAACCGGTTGAACTGGCCGTCGATACGCCGGGCCGCGTCCACGTCACCGGGGTGCGTCGGGTCGACGGGCTTGGCGACCGTGAGGTTCAGCGTGATGCCGAGCTCGAGCTCGGGGTCGCGTTCGCGCAGCGCCTGCACGGCGAGCCCGTGGGCGAGCAGCAGGTGGTGGCCGGCGGCGAGGCCGGCCGCGACATCCTGGCGACCCGGTGCGTGCGCGCCGCCCGTGTAACTGAGGAACGACGAGCACCACGGCTCGTTGAGCGTGGTCCACACGTCGACGCGGTCGCCCAGCGCCTCGTGCAGGTCGAGGGCGTAGTCGCGGAACAGGTAGGCGGTGTCGCGGTTGGCCCAGCCGCCGCGCTCCTCGAGCGCTTGGGGCAGGTCCCAGTGGTAGAGCGTGAGCCACGGCTTGATCCCGGCCTCGAGCAGCTCGTCGACGAGGCGCGAGTAGAAGTCGACGCCCTCTGGATTGACCGGGCCGCCGTCGGGCCGCACCCGCGACCACGAGGTCGAGAACCGGTAGGTCTGGAGTCCGAGCTCCTTCATCAGGGCGACGTCCTGCGGCATCCGGTGGTAGTGGTCGCAGGCGACATCGCCGTTGTCGGCGTTCACGACGGCGCCGGGCACGCGGCAGAAGGCATCCCAGATGGAGGCGGTGCGTCCGCCCTCGAAGGCGGCGCCCTCGATCTGGAAGGCTGCCGTCGCGGCGCCGAACAGGAAGTCGGAGGGGAACGGGCGCGTGAGCAGCGCGGGGTTCGCGAGGGTGTCGGTCATGGTGGTGGTGTCAGCTCCGAAGTCGATGGTCATCCCTTCACGGCTCCCGCCATGATGCCGCTCACGAGCTGCTTGCCCGCGAAGACGAAGAGGATGAGGAGGGGGATGGTGGACAGCAGCACGCCCGCGAGCACGATCGAGTAGTCGACGAAGTAGTTCGACTGCAGGAGCGAGAGCGCGACGGGCAGCGTGGGGTCGCTGCGGTCGAGGACGATGAACGGCCAGAAGAAGTTGTTCCAGGCCGAGACGAACGTGAACAGGCCGAGCATCGCGGCGGCCGGGCGGGCGGCGGGCAGCCCCACGGTGAGGAACGTGCGGAACGAGCTCGCGCCGTCGACGCGGGCGGCCTCGATGAGCTCATCGGGCACGGCCTGCTGCAGGTACTGCGTCATCCAGAACACGCCGAACGCGCTGGTGAGCGCCGGGATGATGATCGCACCCACGTTGCCGGTCCAGCCGAGGTCGGCGAAGAGGATGTAGAGCGGCACGACGCCCAGCTGGGTGGGCACCGCCATCGTGGCGACCACGAAGACGAGCAGCCACTTGCCGCCGCGGAAGCGGAGCTTCGCGAAGGCCCAGCCGGCCAGCGTGGAGAAGAAGACCACCGAGAGGGCGATGAGCGCTGAGCTGTAGATGGAGTTCCACAGCGCCTTCCAGAAGTTCACCGCCGGATCGTTGACGACCGAGATCGCGTTCGCGATGAAGTTGCCGCCGGGCAGCCACGACATGTTCGGGTCGCGGATGGTCGAGGCATCCCCCGAGCCGATCAGGAACGACCAGTAGAAGGGGAACAGTGCGGCGCCCAGCACGATCACGAGGCTCGTGTACACGAACCATCCGGGTCGCGACCCGCGCACGGGCCGGCGCCGGGCGGCCTTGCCGGCGTTGGGGATGTTCTCCTCGGCGATCGCGAGGGGAACGGGGTTCATGACGGTCATCGTGCCGCCTCCGGGGTCTCGAGGGTGGAGTCGGTGGCGCGGGCGGCGAGGTCGCGGCGGGCCGCGCGGGCGGCGGCGCGGCGCTGGCGCCCGCTCGCGG
>NZ_JBFUCL010000285.1:0-4953 GCF_056405255.1 Agromyces sp. P1_H4
GGCCGACGATGCGGTCGTGGTGACGGTGGCCGCGAGCAACGAGACGCTGCTCGGCACCGACCCCGGGTCGGCGAAGGTGAGTTCGTTCGCGGAGTTCCCGCCCAAGGGGCGTGCCACCGGCGGCGTGCGCGCCCAGCGGTTCCTGAAGGGCGAGGATGCGTTGCACCTGGCCTGGGTGGGCCGCTCCCCCGCGCTGGCGGTCGGCGCCGACGGATCGGCACGGCAGCTGCCCGACGGCGGGGCGAAGCGCGACGCGTCGGGTCAGCCGCTCGAAGCCGTCGTCGCCGCGATCGGCGTCCGCATCGGCTGAGCCCGGCGGTCGGGCATCCGGCCGAGCGGCGGCCGATCCCGACCGGTGCTCACGCGTCGATGCGGTCGCGCTCGAGGGCGTCGGAGCTGTCGATGATGAACTCCTTGCGCGGCGCGACGTCGTTGCCCATCAGCAGCTCGAAGACCCGCCCGGCGTTCTCAGCGTCGCCGAGGCCGACGCGCCGGAGCGTGCGATGGCGCTTGTCCATCGTGGTCGTCGCCAGCTGGTCGGCATCCATCTCGCCGAGTCCCTTGTAGCGCTGGATCGGGTCCTGGTATCGACGCCCCTGCTTCTTCAGCGTGGCGAGCACCCCCTGCAGCTCCGCCTCCGAGTAGGTGTAGACGATCTCGTTCGGCTTGGAGCCCGGGTTCATGACGACCACCCGGTGCAGCGGCGGCACAGCGGCGAAGACGCGGCCCTCCTCGATCATCGGGCGCATGTACCGGAAGAACAGGGTGAGCAGCAGCGTGCGGATGTGGGCGCCGTCGACGTCGGCGTCGCTCATGATGATGACCTTGCCGTACCTCGCCGTCGAGAGGTCGAAGCTGCGACCCGAACCGGCGCCGATGACCTGGATGATCGACGCGCACTCGGCGTTGCCGAGCATGTCGGACACGCTGGCCTTCTGCACGTTGAGGATCTTGCCTCGGATCGGCAGGAGCGCCTGGTGCTCGCTGTCGCGCGCGAGCTTCGCCGTGCCGAGCGCCGAGTCGCCCTCGACGATGAACAGCTCGCTGTGCGCCACGTCACTCGATCGGCAGTCGACGAGCTTCGCCGGCAGCGACGAGCTCTCGAGCGCATTCTTGCGACGCTGCGTCTCCTTGTGCGCGCGGGCCGAGATGCGCGACTTCATCTCCGCGACGACCTTGTCGAGCAGGAGCGCGGACTGCGCCTTGTCGTCGCGCTTCGACGAGGCGAATCGCGCTCCGAGCTCCTTGGCGAGCACGTTGGCGACGATGGCGCGGACGGCCGGCGTGCCCAGCACCTCCTTGGTCTGGCCCTCGAACTGCGGCTCGGGCAGGCGGACCGTGATCACCGCGGTGAGGCCGGCGAGCACGTCGTCCTTCTCGAGCTTGTCGTTGCCCGCCTTCAAGCGGCGGGCGTTCAGCTCCACCTGCTGGCGAAGGAACTTCAGGAGCCCCTGGTCGAAGCCGGTCTGATGCGTGCCGCCCTTGGGCGTGGCGATGATGTTGACGAACGATTTCACGACGGTGTCGTACCCGGTGCCCCAGCGCAGGGCGATGTCGACCTGGCATTCGCGGTGCAGCTCCGTCGGCACCATCGCCCCGGCGTCGGTCAGCACCGGCACCGTCTCCGTGAACGGACCGACGCCGGTGATGCGCCAGATGTCGGTGAGCGCCGCGTCGGTGGCGAGGTGCTCGGCGAACTCCGAGATGCCGCCCTCGAACTGGAACGACGTGGTGTGCGGCTCGGCGCCGCGCTCGTCGGTCACGTCGATGGCGAGGCCGGGCACGAGGTACGCCGTCTGGCGAGCACGCGAGAGCAGTTCCTCGGTCTGGAACTCCGCGCCCTTGGTGAAGATCTGTCGGTCGGCCCAGTAGCGGATGCGCGTGCCGGTGACGCCCTTGGCCACCTTGCCGACGACGCGGAGCTCGCTGCGCTCCTCGAACGGGGTGAACGGCGCGTCGGGGCTGGGCGTGCCGGCATCGGCGAAGATGCCCGGCTCGCCGCGGTGGAACGACATCGCCCACGTCTTGCCGTCGCGGTCGACCTCGACGTCGAGTCGCTCGGAGAGCGCGTTGACCACGGATGCCCCGACACCGTGCAGTCCGCCGGAGGCCGCGTAGGAGCCGGAGCCGAACTTGCCGCCGGCGTGCAGCTTGGTGAAGACGACCTCGACGCCCGAGAGGCCGGTCTTGGGCTCGATGTCCACGGGGATGCCGCGGGCGCGGTCGCGCACCTCGACGCTGCCGTCGGGGTGGAGGACGACGCCGATCTCGCCACCGTGGCCGCCCAGGGCCTCGTCGACGGAGTTGTCGATGATCTCCCACAGGCAGTGCATGAGCCCGCGCGAGTCGGTGGAACCGATGTACATGCCCGGTCGTTTGCGCACCGCCTCGAGTCCCTCGAGGACGGAGAGATGGCGGGCGGAATAGTCGGAGCTCACGTCGCACAAGCCTACTGACGGTCGACGACACCGCGTGCGAGGCGCTACGCGCTGAGCGAAATGCCCGGCTCAACGGGCGGTGGACCGCCGTGGGCGTGCTTTCATTGAGGGACGGAAGCATCGAGCGTGAGCCAGGAGGAGGAGCCATGACGAACTACACCGACACCACCGGTGCGGTCGACGAACTCGACACCCCATATGAGCTCACCGCGCTCGACCGCTGTGACGCGTGCGGCGCCCAGGCCTACATCCGGGTCGTCGTCGCGAGCGGCGAGCTGCTGTTCTGCGCCCACCACGGCCGCAAGCACCAGGAGAAGCTGTCGCAGATCGCGCACAGCTGGCACGACGAGTCGAGCAAGCTCCTCGTCGACGGCCGCGACTGAGCCCACCGATCAGACACGAACGCCCCGGCCTCGGCCGGGGCGTTCGTGCATTCCGCGTCAGTGGTCGGTCACGGGTCGCCGGGTCAGGCCTCGGTGACGGATGCCGCGGCGCCGACGGCCGCGAGCTGCGTCTCGCGCGCAACAGCCGCGTACGCGTCGGCGACGGCTGCCGCAGGTCCGGCCGCGTACTCGAGCCCGGCCCGCTCCGCCATCGACGCGAGGAGGTGATCGGCGAACTCCGGGTTCTTCGCCAGCACGGGACCGTGCAGGTGCGTGCCGATGACCGCGCCCATCACGACGCCCTCCTGGCCCGAGCCGCGGCCGTTGCCGGTGCCCGAGCGGAGCCGCCCGAGCGGCGAGCCCTCGGCGCCGACGTAGTCTCGGGCATGGTTCTCGAACCCGACGAGCAGCCCGAACCGTGGCGACGCGACGACGACATCGCCGGTGACCCGGCCGTCGCGGGGCACGGCACGCCCCGGGAGGATGCCGAGGCCCTCGACGGTCGAGCCGTCGCGGCGCTCGATCCCCCAGCTGAGCAGCTCCCATCCGGTGCCGACCGAGAGGATCGGGACTCCGTCGGTGCCCCACGTGCGCAACTCGTCGTGGATCGTGAGCAGCTTCGACCGGACCGCCTCGAGCGAGGCGTCGCTTCCGGAGCCGATCACGACCGCGTCCACCCGACCCGGCAGGTCGGCGGGCGAGTCGACGGGGATGACGCGCGCGTCGAGGCCGGCCCAATCCGCGCGCCGCTGGAGCACGGTCGCATTCTCGGCATCGCCGTTCGTGTTCATCAGCGAGGGCAGGAGCGACACGATGTTCAGGCTGGTCATTCCGCTCCCGTGAGTCCGAGGTGGGCGCGTGTCCGGCGCATGGCGTCGGCGGAGAACACGATGGTCTTCACGCCGGAGCCGGGCTCCGGTGCGGCGAGGAAGTCGTCCAGGGCTCGTCCGAGGTCGGGCTCGACCCGGTCGATGGCGACGCCGTCGTAGGCGAGCATCAGCGCCGCCTCGGCGGCCTTCGAGCCGCTGACGATCGAGACGCGGCCGAGCGACGAGGCATCCGTCGGCCAGAAATAGGACGGGTCACGCACGTCGGACCCGATGGCGAAGAGGATCTGCTCGGTGCCCGGTTCGATGCTGTCCACGTTCAGCTGGTAGCTCGCCGGGTTCTGCACCAGCACGAACTCGACCTCGTGACCGCGCACGGTCACCCGCTCGCCGCGGCCGAACACCGCGGGAATGGCGCTCAGGGCGTCGGCTGCCGTGGACGCGGTGAACCGCTCCCCCAGCACCGCCTGTGCGGTGGCGTAGGCCGCGGCCGCGTCGACCGCGTAGTGAGTGCCCCTCGCCGGCAGCGTGATCTCGACGGATGCCTCGCCGTCGCGCAGCACCGCAGCCGCCCCGTCGACCGAGGCCACGACCACTCCGGCGTCCGAACCGAGGCGCCCGTCCGTGGTCTCGGTGTACCCGAGGCCGCGAGGCGAGCGCGCGAGGACGTCGGCGGACACCCCGAACCGCCGCACCGCCACGTCGGGCCCGGCCTTCGCCGCGAGCCGCTCGAGGTAGGCGTCGTCCGCGTTCACCACGATCGCCTCGTGCGCTCGCGCGGCGATGCGCTCGAGCATCCCGGCCACCATCTCGGAATCGTGGAAGCGGTCGATCTGGTCGACCATCACGTTGGTGAGCGCGACCACCCGGGCATCGACGCCCTGCATGACGAGGGCGCCGTGGCCCTCGTCCATCTCGAGCACGGCGACCTCGCCCGGCACTCGGCCCTGCCAGTCCGCCCGTTCGAGCAATGCGGAGGTGAGCCCCTGGCTGATGTTCGCCGTGGACGGGTTCGTGAACACGTCGATGCCGTGGGCGCGGAGGATCGCCACGAGCATCTTCGTGGTGGTCGACTTGCCGCTCGAGCCGGAGACCACGACGAGCCCCTGCGGGAAGCCGGACAGCGTGCGGGTCAGGTACCCGGGTGCGATGCGGTTGACGACGAGTCCCGGAACAGCCGAACCGCCGCCGGGCTTGCGCAGCCGGGCGGCGAATCGGGTGAGCCTGCCGACGAGGATCGCCGGCGCGTAGCGCACCTGGGTCCTACTCGAGGTAGTCGCGGAGCGACTGCGAGCGCGACGGGTG
>NZ_JBFUCL010000286.1:0-4949 GCF_056405255.1 Agromyces sp. P1_H4
CCCAGCGCACGCGCGCGTCGAGCGCACCCTCGCCCGAGAGCACCTCGGGAAGGCCGTGTGCGACCGCCTCGAGCGTGAGGATCTCCCGCACGGTCGGCAGCCCGTCGGCCGCCGTGGCGCTCGCCGCGGTCGCCGCCGGCGCCGCCGGACGATCTGTTCGGATCGCGTCGTCTTCGCGACGATCTGCCATCGATCGGGCCTCTCTGCCTCTGTAAGACTCGGGAGTGCCAGCCTAGACGACCACGTCGGCCATTCTGTCCGACCGTCGTCGCCCACGTCACGAAGGACCCGCATGAGCCTCATCCGACACTTCATCAACGGCCGCGAGGTCGCCGACGCCGAGCGCACCGGACCGGTCTTCAACCCGGCCACCGGCGCGCAGCAGCACGAGGTGGCATTCGCCTCGGTCGGCGAGGTCGAGCAGGCGATCGCCGCGGCATCTGCTGCCCTGCCGGGCTGGCGCGCGACGGGCCTCATCAAGCGCGCCGACGTGTTCTTCAGGCTGCGTCACCTGCTCGTCGAGCGCCAGGGCGAGCTCGCCGCGATCCTCACGAGCGAGCACGGCAAGGTGCTGTCGGATGCCGCGGGCGAGATCTCGCGCGGCATCGAGAACGTGGAGTTCGCCGCCGGGCTCGTGCACCTGCTGAAGGGCGAGCACTCGGAGCAGGTCGCGCGCGGCGTCGACGTGCACTCGACGAAGCAGCCCGTCGGCGTGGTCGGCGCGATCACGCCGTTCAACTTCCCGGTCATGGTGCCGCTGTGGATGGTCGCCTCGGCGATCGCGTGCGGCAACACGGTCGTATTGAAGCCCTCCGAGAAGGACCCGAGCGCCGCCGTCTTCCTCGCGAAGCTGTTCCAGGAGGCGGGCCTTCCCGACGGCGTGCTCAACGTCGTGCACGGTGACAAGGTCGCGGTCGACACGATCCTCGACGCCCCCGAGGTGCGCGCGATCTCGTTCGTCGGCTCGACGCCGATCGCGAAGTCGATCTACGAGCGGGCCGCCGCGAACGGCAAGCGGGTGCAGGCACTGGGCGGTGCGAAGAACCACATGGTGGTCATGCCCGACGCCGACCTCGAGGGCGCGGCCGACGCCGCGGTGTCGGCCGCGTACGGCTCGGCCGGCGAGCGCTGCATGGCCGTGTCGGTGCTCGTCGCGGTGGGCGACGTGGCCGACGACCTCGTCGAGGCGGTGCGCAGCCGCATGGGCGCGCTCGTCATCGGCGACGGCACGGATGCCGCGAGCGAGATGGGTCCGCTCATCACGCGCGAACACCGCGACAAGGTCGCCTCCTACGTGACGGGCGCAGCGGCCGAAGGCGCGACGGTCGTCGTCGACGGCACCACGCAGGCCTTCGACGGCGACGGCTTCTTCGTCGGCGTCTCGCTCGTCGACCACGTGAAGCCGGGCATGAAGGTCTACGACGACGAGATCTTCGGCCCGGTGCTCTCGGTCGTGCGCGTCGAGTCGTACGACGAGGCGGTCGCGCTCATCAACGCCAACCGGTTCGCGAACGGCACCGCGATCTTCACGCGCGACGGCGGCACGGCCCGCCAGTTCGAGTTCGACATCGAGGTCGGCATGGTCGGCGTGAACGTGCCGATCCCCGTGCCCGTCGGCGCGTACTCGTTCGGCGGCTGGAAGAGCTCGCTGTTCGGCGACTCGCACATCTACGGCCCCGAGTCGGTGCACTTCTACACCCGCTCGAAGGTCGTCACCACCCGCTGGCCGAACCCGTCGGAGTCGCAGGTCAACCTCGGCTTCCCGTCGAACCACTGACCCTCTTCCCATCGAGATGACGGCAATTGTCGGTTCGCTCTGCCCGATACCGACAACGACTGTCATCCGGAGACATCCGCGAGGAGCACCACGCATGACCGACACACTCACCGAGACCCAAGCGACGGATGCCGCGACGGCGAGGTACGCCGACCGGAGCGGCACGCGGCATCCGCTGCCCGACCTCGAGGCCGACGCCCGGGTGCGCGCCGACGACCGCGCCCACGTGTTCCACTCGTGGAGCGCGCAGGCGCTCATCGACCCGCTGCCGATCGCGGCTGGTGAGGGCTCGACGTTCTGGGACTACGCGGGCAACGCCTACCTCGACTTCTCGAGCCAGCTCGTGAACCTGAACCTCGGGCACCAGCATCCCGACCTCGTCGCGGCGATCCAGCAGCAGGCGGGCCGCCTCGCGACGATCCAGCCGTCGATGGCGAACGACGTGCGCGGCGAGCTCGCCCGCCGCATCGCCGAGGTGGCGCCCGGCGACCTCGACAAGGTGTTCTTCACCAACGGCGGCGCCGACGCCAATGAGTACGCCGTGCGCCTGGCCCGCGCCGTGACCGGCCGGCGCAAGGTGCTCTCGATGTACCGCAGCTATCACGGCGGCACCGCCACGGCCATCTCGCTCACGGGCGACCCGCGCCGCTGGGCGAACGAGCCGAGCGACGGCAGCGTCGCGCACTTCATGGGCCCGTACGCGTACCGCTCGTCGTTCCACGCCGACAATCCGGAGCAGGAGGCCGAGCGCGCGCTCGCCCACCTGGAGCAGGTCATCACGCTCGAGGGAGCCGGCACGATCGCCGCGATCATCCTCGAGACGGTCGTCGGCACGAACGGCGTGCTCGTGCCACCGCCCGGCTACCTGCAGGGCGTGCGCGAGCTGTGCGACCGCCACGGCATCGTCTACATCGCCGACGAGGTGATGGTCGGCTTCGGCCGCGTCGGCGAGTGGTTCGCGGTGAACCACTTCGGTGTCGTGCCCGACCTCATCACCTTCGCGAAGGGCGTGAACTCGGGCTACGTGCCACTCGGTGGCGTCGTCATCTCGGCGCGCATCGCCGCGCACTTCGACACGGTGGCGTTCCAGGGCGGGCTCACCTACTCGGGACATCCGCTCGCCTGCGCGGCGGGCGTCGCGACGTTCGAGGTGTTCGAGCGCGACGGCATCCTCGAGCGCGTGCGCGACCTCGGCACGCGCGTCGTCGAGCCGCGCCTCCGGGCGATGGCCGAGCGGCATCCGTCGGTCGGCGAGGTGCGGGGGCTCGGCCTGTTCTGGGCGATCGAGCTGGTGTCGGATGCCGCGGCGCGCGAGCCGCTCGTGCCGTTCAACGCCGCGGGCGCGGCCGCCGCGCCGATGGCCGCCGTGGCTGCGGCCTGCAAGCAGGCGGGCCTCTGGCCGTTCATCCACTTCAACCGGATGCACGTGGCGCCGCCGCTCGTGATCACCGAGGACGGGCTCGTGCGCGGCCTCGAGATCATCGACGCGGCCCTCGACGTGGCCGACGGGTACGTCACCGGCTGAAAGTCGGCGCCTGACGGCTCGACGCTCCGCGTCTCAGCGGCTCATGGAGGCCCCTGAGGCGCGGGCGTCGTCGCGGAGTAGCATGGGCCGCGTTCACGGGGACTTCGCGCCCGCGGAGCATCCCCGATCCCGAGGGAAGCGCCCATGGATGACCGACTCACCTCCGACCGTGTCGTGACCGTTGCGGCGGCGACGCCGTTCCAGCTGCTCTACGACTACTACCGGCTCTCGGGCTACGAGCAGCGACGGCACGAGCCGGGCGTGCTCGACTTCACGTTCGGCGACCCGCACGACCCGCCGTCGCAGGCCTACGTCGAGATCCTCCGCGAAGCGCTGGTGCCGCAGCACGAGTTGTGGTTCGCCTACAACTTCGGCGACGCGAAGGCGGTGGCCGCGGCGACCGAGTCGCTCAGCCGGCATGTCGGCATCCCGTTCGAGCCCGAGGACGTGCACCTCACCACGGGCGGGTTCGCGGCCATCTCGACGGCCCTCAAGATCGTCGGCGACCCGGGCGACGAGGTCGTGTACAGCCTCCCGCCGTGGTTCCTCTACGAGCCGCTCGTGATCGAGGCCGGCATGGTGCCGGTGAAGGTGTCGATCGACCGCGAGACCCTCGATCTCGACCTCGACGCGATCGCCGCGGCCATCACGCCGCGCACCCGCATCGTGATCGTGAACAGCCCCAACAATCCGACGGGCCGCATCTACCCGCCGGCCACGCTCGAGCGGCTCGCGGCGATCCTCGACGAGGCGTCGGAGCGCAACGGCCGGCGCATCTTCCTCATCTCCGACGAGGCCTACAACCGCATCGTCTTCGACGGGGCGCGCTTCCGCAGCCCGGTGGAGTTCTATCCGTGGAGCTTCCTCGCCTACAGCTACGGCAAGACGCTGCTCTCGCCCGGCGAGCGCATCGGGTACCTCGCCGTGCCCCCCACCATGCCCGGGCGCGAGGCGTTCCGCGACGCGATCGAGACGGTACAGATCTCGGGCGGCTGGCTCTTCCCCAACGCGTCGATGCAGTACGCGCTGCCGAAGCTGGAGACGCTCGCGTTCGACCTGCCGCTCTTCCAGCGCAAGCGCGACGTGATGGTGGCGGCCCTGCGCGAGATCGGCTACCGCGTCGCCCAGCCCGAGGGCACGTTCTACCTGTTCCCCGAGTCGCCGCTCACCGACGACGTCGAGTTCACGCGGGCGCTCGATCGCGAGGGCGTCCTCGTGCTCCCGGGCCGCATGTTCGAGACGCCCGGCTTCTTCCGCATCTCGCTCACCGCCACGATGGAGACGATCGAGGCCGGCCTCCCCCGGTTCGCCGCGGCGTTCCGCGCGGCCGCCGCGCCGGTCTGACGGCGGCGTCGGCCCCGTCGGCTAGCCTGAATCCCATGGACTCTCGGGCGGCGTCCGGCGGCATGGCCCGGCGAACCTTCCTCGCCGCGTCGCTCTCGGGGATCGCCGCCGTCACGCTCGCGAGCTGCTGGCCGCAGYCCGCGCCCACGCCGGCTCCCACGACCTCGGCGCCCCCTGTGCCCGCGCCCACCCCCCGGCCCGACGGCGTCCCCGCGCCGACGGCCATGCGCCGCTCGCGGTGGGGCGCCGACCCGTTCGCTCGCGGCGCGTTCTCGTACGACGCGGTCGGCACCACTCCTCGCC
>NZ_JBFUCL010000287.1:0-4927 GCF_056405255.1 Agromyces sp. P1_H4
CGTCGACACGGCGCCGAGCGCGCCCTCGGCCAGGGTGAGCGTGAGGCGGGCACCCTCGGGGGCGCCGTCGGGGCCCCGCAGCACGTGCCCGTCGTCACCCTGCACGATGGCGTAGCCGCGATCGAGCGTCGCCTGCGGCGAGAGGGCGCGCAGGTGTCCGCGCAGCTCGCCGACCCGCCCCGACTGCTTCTCGATGCAGCGCTCGACGAGCTCGGCGCCGCGTGCCACCCACCTCGTGAGCTCCTCGGCGCGGCGGTCGACGATCCAGCCGGTGTCGGCGAGCACCGGACGGGCGCGGAGGTGGCCGATGCGGTCGATCTCGCGGCCGAGGATCGACGACAGGCGCATGCCGAGGCGCGCGCGCACCTGCTCCACCCGCACGAGCTCCTCGGCGACGTCGGGCACCACGCGCTTCGCGGCATCCGTCGGCGTGGAGGCCCGGAGGTCGGCGACCTCGTCGAGGAGCGGGCGGTCGGCCTCGTGCCCGATCGCCGAGACGATGGGGGTGGATGCCGCGGCGGCCGCCCGCACGACCCGCTCGTCGCTGAACCCCAGCAGGTTCTGGAAGTCGCCGCCACCGCGCGCCACGATGATGACCTGGACCTCGGGGTCGGCGTCCAGCCGGCGGATGGCATTGACGACCTCGGGCGCGGTGCGGTCGCCCTGCACGGACGCGTAGGCGGTGCGGAACTCCACGGCCGGCCAGCGCAGGCGGGCGTTGCGCAGCACGTCTTGCTCGGCGTCGCTGTCGCGCGCGGTCACGAGGCCGACGACCGCGGGCAGGAACGGCAGCCGCTTCTTGCGGCCCTGGTCGAACAGGCCCTCGGCGGCGAGCTGCGACCGCAGGCGCTCGAGGCGCTCGAGCAGGTCGCCCAGCCCGACGTGCTTCATGTCGTAGACCTGCATCGAGAGCGAGCCRCCCTTGACCCACCAGCTCGGCTTCACGAGCAGGATCGCGTGATCGCCCTGCTTGAACTCCTCGCCGAGGCGGGCCTTCACCGACGACCACATCGTGAACGAGATGGTGGCGTCGGCGTCGAGGTCTTTCAGCTTGCCGTAGACGTTGCCCCCGGAGACGCCCCACTGGGTGATCTCGCCCTCGACCCACACGGTGCCGAGCCGGTCGAGGTACTCCTTGAGCTTGCCCGAGAGCAGCGCGACGGGCCACGGGTGCTCACGTGTGGCCGGTGCCTCCGTCATCGCGCTCCTCCCTGTTCGCCCACAGCCGATGGCCCCATCACGCCCACGTAGGATGGAATCCGTGACCTCTACGACGGATTCCCCACGGATCGGTCTCGGCATGCCTCGCGTGCCGGGCGTGCGCGGCCGGCTCAAGGATATCCCGGTCCCCGGACACAAGCGGGTGCTCCTCGCCGCCCCCCGGGGGTACTGCGCCGGCGTCGACCGTGCCGTGATCGCCGTTGAGAAGGCTCTCGAGCACTACGGCGCCCCCGTGTACGTGCGCAAGCAGATCGTGCACAACATCCACGTGGTGACCGAGCTCGAGCAGCAGGGCGCCGTCTTCGTCGAGGAGGTCGACGAGGTGCCGCCCGGCGCCCACGTCGTCTTCAGCGCGCACGGGGTCTCGCCCGCCGTCGTCAACGCCGCCGCCGACCGCGGCCTGCACGCCATCGACGCCACCTGCCCGCTCGTGACCAAGGTGCACCGCGAGGCCGTGCGCTTCGCGCGCGACGACTTCGAGATCCTGCTCATCGGCCACGAGGGCCACGAGGAGGTCGAGGGCACCGCCGGCGAGGCGCCCGAGCACGTGACCATCGTGAACAGCCCCGACGACGTGGCGAGCATCGAGGTGCGCGACCCCGACAAGGTGGTGTGGCTCTCGCAGACCACGCTCTCGGTCGACGAGACCATGGAGACGGTCCGGCGGCTGCGCGAGCGGTTCCCGAACCTGCAGGACCCGCCGAGCGACGACATCTGCTACGCCACCCAGAACCGCCAGGTCGCGATCAAGAAGGTGGCGACCGACGCCGACCTCGTGATCGTGGTCGGCTCGGCGAACAGCTCCAACAGCGTGCGCCTCGTCGAAGTCGCGCTCGAGTACGGCGCCAAGGCCGCCTACCGCGTCGACTACGCGAGCGAGGTCAAGCAGGAGTGGCTCGACGGCGTCGAGACCGTCGGCGTGACGAGCGGGGCATCCGTGCCCGAGGAGCTCGTGAAGGAGCTGCTCGACGCCCTCGCCGACGCCGGCTACGGCGACGTCGCCGAGGTCAAGACGGCCGAGGAGGACCTCATGTTCTCGCTGCCGAAGGAGCTGCGCCGCGACCTCGCAGGCAACCGCGACGCACGGGCGCTCGGCGGCCGGACGACCGCGCCCCGCGCGTGACCGCCGCAGCCTGACCGACCGCATTCGAACGCCCCGGCGACCCTCGGTCGCCGGGGCGTTCGCCGTCCGCGGACAGCGGGTGCCTCCGCTTGCGGAGTGAGCGCTCACTCATTATTCTCGCTCGCATGCCCACCACCGTGCGAACCACCCGTGCGAAGCCCATGTCCGTCGATGAGCGCCGTGCGTCCATCGCGCGCGCGACCCTGCCGCTCCTGGTCGAACTCGGTCGCGACGTGACGACCAGGCAGATCGCCGAGGCCTCCGGCGTCGCCGAGGGCACGCTCTTCCGCGTCTTCGACGACAAGGAGGCGATCATCGACGCCGCGGTCGAGGAGTTCCTCGATCCCGAGCCCTTCCGCGCGGCACTCCGGCAGATCGACCCGACGCTGCCGCTCGAGCTCAAGGTCGAGCTCATCCTCGACCGATTCCTCGACCGCTTCACGGGGATCTTCGGCGTGTTCGCGGCGCTCGGCGGCAAGCCCCGCCCGCCGCAGTCGGCAGAGCCCGAGGTCATCTTCGGCATCTTCGAGGAGCTGCTGGCCCCCGACCTCGAGGCGCTCCGGGTGCCACCCGCCGACGTCTTCAAGTTCGTGCGGCTCGTCGCGTTCGCCTCGGCGATGCCGCACTTCGGTCCGACCACCGGGCTCGACGTCGACACGCTCGCGCACCTCGTCGTGCACGGCATCGCGCGCGAGTCCTCCGCCGGCCCCGCGCCATCCGCCGGCCCCGCGGCATCCGCCACCCACTCCACCTACGAGGAGTCCGACCCATGCTGATGAAATTGCTCGGCCGCCATCTGCGGCCCTACTGGGCGCTGCTCGCAGCGGTCGTCGTCTTCCAGCTCGCGCAGTCCATCGCGTCGCTCTACCTGCCCACCCTCAACGCCGACATCATCGACGAGGGCGTGGCGAAGGGCGACACGGCCTACATCGTCTCGACCGGCGGCGTCATGCTCGGCGTGACCCTGTTGCAGGTCGCCTGCGCCATCACGGCCGTCTACTTCGGCGCCAGGGCGGCCATGGGGTTCGGGCGCGACGTGCGGTCGGCCGTGTTCCGCCGGGTCGGCGACTTCTCGGAGCAGGAGGTGTCGCGGTTCGGGGCGCCGAGCCTCATCACCCGCACCACGAACGACGTCATGCAGGTGCAGATGCTCGTGCTCATGGGCTGCACCATCCTCGTGTCGGCGCCCATCCTGGCGATCGGCGGCGTGATCATGGCGCTCCGCGAGGACCGGGCGCTGTCGTGGATCATGGTCGTCGCCGTGCCCGTGCTGCTCATCGCGCTCGGGCTGATCATCTCCCGCATGGTGCCGCTGTTCCAGTCCATGCAGAAGCGCATAGACGGCGTGAACCGGGTGCTCAGGGAGCAGCTCACCGGCATCCGCGTCATCCGCGCGTTCGTGCGCGAGGGCGTCGAGGGCTCGCGCTTCGAGGAGGCCAACGACGCGCTGACCGACACGGCGTTGCGAGCCGGCCGGCTGTTCGCGCTCGTGTTCCCCGTCGTGATGCTCGTGCTGAACGTCTCGAGCGTCGCCGTGCTCTGGTTCGGCGCGTTCCGCGTCGAGGACGGCTCGATGCAGATCGGCTCCCTCACGGCGTTCCTCAGCTACCTGATCCAGATCCTCATGGCGGTCATGATGTCGACGATGATCGCGTTCATGCTGCCCCGTGCCGCGGTGTCGGCCGGCCGCATCGGCGAGGTGCTCCAGACCGCCCCGACCGTGGCCGACCCCGAGTCGCCGGTGATGGCGCTCACGGCACCGGGCACCGTCGAGTTCCGCCATGTCGAGTTCGCGTACCCGGGCGCCGAGGAGCCGGTGCTGCACGACGTCAGCTTCACGGCCCGACCGGGCGAGGTGACGGCGATCATCGGCTCGACCGGCGCCGGCAAGACGACGATCGTGAACCTCATCGCCCGGCTCTTCGACGCCACCGGCGGCAGCGTGCGCATCGGCGGGGTCGACGTGCGCGAACTCGACCCCGACCTGCTCAACGCCCAGCTGGCCCTCGTGCCCCAGAAGCCCTACCTCTTCGCCGGCACCGTCGCCTCGACGCTGCGATACGGCGATCCGGATGCCACGGACGCGCAGTTGTGGGACGCGCTCGAGGTCGCCCAGGGTCGCGACTTCGTCGCGGCGATGCCCGGGCAGCTCGACGCGCCCATCGCGCAGGGCGGCACGAACGTCTCGGGCGGCCAGCGGCAGCGGCTCTCGATCGCCAGGGCGCTCGTGAAGCGACCGCCGATCCTCGTGTTCGACGACTCGTTCTCGGCGCTCGACACCGCGACCGACGCGCGACTGCGTGCTGCGCTCGCCCGCACGCTGTCGCACACCACGATGATCGTCGTCGCCCAGCGCGTGGCGACGATCGTCAACGCCGACCGGATCCTCGTCGTCGACGACGGCCGGATCACGGCGACCGGAACTCATGAGGAACTGCTCGCGACGAGCGAGGCGTACGCCGAGATCGTCGAGAGCCAGCTGAGCGCGGAGGCCGCGGCATGAGCACATCGAAGACCCCGGGCCCCTCAGCCGCACCGTCGACTGCGGCGACCCCCGCGCCCGCAGCGCCCGCGCGCCTGCCC
>NZ_JBFUCL010000288.1:0-4874 GCF_056405255.1 Agromyces sp. P1_H4
GCCGTCAGCAGGCCGTGCAGACCGCCTCAGCGCTCGCCGACGAGCGGTGGGATGCGGTCTACGCCAGCACCCTCTCCCGGGCCGCCGAGACGGCGGCGATCATCGCCGACCGCCTGGGGCTTCCCGAGCCCGTGCTCGTGGCCGACCTCGCGGAGCGCAGCCACGGGGTGCTCGAAGGCCTCGACCATGCCGGTCGCGCCGCCGTGGAGGCGCAGGCCGCGACCATCGAGGGGCTCGAGCCGCGATCCGCGGTGATCGAGCGGGCCTCGGCGGCGCTCCTCGACATCGCCCGGGCTCATCCGGGCGGCGACGTCATCGTGGTCACCCACGGCGGGGTGATCCACGCGCTGATGATGCACCTGAGCGGCTGGACCCTGCCGGCCCCCGGCTATGTCATCGACAACGGCTCCGTGCACCTGCTGCGCGTCGTCGACGCCCAGCTCGAGCTCGTGGCCGCCGAAGCGCTCACGGGAACCGACGGCGCCTGACGGAATTCAATGCTGCGTCGACGCTGCGTCGCCTCAGGCGCGACGGGCGGACCGCCGCCGCCGACGGGACCCCGGGCCGACGGTGCGACGCATGAGCTCGAGCAGCTGCTCGGCCGACGACGCCCAGGTGTAGCGGGCCGCGACGGCGACGGATGCCGCGGAGCGGCGCTCCCACTCCCCGTCGCGTTCGAGCGACCACAGGGCCGCCACGAGCGCCTCGGGATTGGCCGCGTCGAAGTACAGGGCGGCATCGCCGCCGATCTCCCGGAAGATCGGGATGTCGCTGACCACCACGGGCGTGCCGAGGCGCATCGCCTCGACGAGCGGGATGCCRAACCCCTCGGCTCGTGAGGCGTGCACGAGGGCGGTGGCGCCCGCGAGAAGTTCGGCGTACTCGGCATCCGTCACGCCGTCGTGGAAGACGAGGCGCGCCTGCGGAGCGAGCCGTGTGAGCCGCGCGCGCTCGTCGGCGCTGATGCGGCTCAGCAGGTGCAGCTCGTGGTCGGGCAGCGCGGCGACCGCCCGCACGAGGGTGTCGACGTTCTTGTAGGGCATGTAGGAGCCCATGTACACGAGCCGGTGCCCGGCGGGGCGGACGCGCGGGAGGTGGGGCACGGCGAGGTCGTCGGCGGCGTTCGGGATGACCGTGACCGGACGGTCGGTGAGGTGGTGCTCGTGGATGAGCCCCGCGGTGGTCTCGGAGACGGTGACCACGGCGTCGGCGCGATTGAGGAGCATCCGCTGCGGCCACCAGGCGAGGTGGTAGAGCCGCCACAGCAGCCGCACGGGTGCGGGCAGGTCGCGCGGCGGCGTGCGGTTCTCGTAGTAGATGAGGTCGTGCAGCGTGAGCAGCAGCCGGTAGTTGYGCCCCCACGACCCCATGGTCTGCATGGGACTGAAGACGAGGTCGGGGCGGAGCTTGCGCACCTGCAGGGCGACGAGCGGTTCACGGGGGCTCGTGGGCGAGCTCACGAGTTGCCAGGGCAGCGGGGGCAGCATGTCGAGCTGGCGGTGGTCGCTCACGAGCATGGTGAGCGGATGCCGCTTGCCGAGCTCGGTGACGATGCCCGCGGTGAAGCGGCTGATGCCGTCGTGCTGGCCGATGCGCACGTAGCGGCAGTCGACGACGATCCTCACGCGTTCGCTCCCGAGCGGAGGAATCGGAGGATGCGCGCCGCCGCGTCGCCCGGCGTCTCGTAGTGGATGAGGTGGCCGACCTCGGGAATGACCTCGAGCGTCGCGTCGGGGAAGAGCGTGACGAGGCGGCGCTGGGCGTCGAGCGGAGTGACGTCGTCGCGCTCCGCCGCCACGAGCAGGGTCGGCACGTGGATGTCGGCGGCGACCTCGCTCACGTCGTTGCCGACCGACGCGCGGAACGCCTCGAGCACGGCGTCCCGATCGCCGAACGCCGAGAAGTAGCGGTCGTGCTGGTCGTGGATCCAGCGTCGCAGCGGCTTCGACCGGGTCTTGGCCATGGTGACGCTCATGACGCGCACGATGGCGCCGTTGCGCAGCAGTGCGAAGCCGGCGCGCTCGGGCAGGGCCGCGGCCGCACGGTAGTACACGACCGCCAGCCGGGTCATCACGCCGCGTGGCCCTTCGAGCGCGGGCGCACCGATCGGGTTCACGAGCACGAGCCGCTCGGGCGCGAGGCCTCGGGCCACCGCGTTCGCGGCGATGATCGAGCCGAACGAGTGGCCGAGGAGCGTGTACGGCCCGTCGATGCCAACTGCCCTGATGAACGCGCCGAGCCAGTCGGCGTACGCCTCGATGTCGTGCGGGCGGTCGGCGAACACCGAGGAGGATCCGAAGCCCGGCAGGTCGGGAGAGATGATGCGGAAGCCGGGGAGCTGCGCGACGACGGGTTCGAGGCCGTGGTGATCGCCCCGGAATCCGTGCACGAGCACGAGCACCGGCGCGTCCGCTGCGCCGTACTCCCACCACGCGGTCTCGGTGCCGTCGACGTCGGTGCGGTGCTCGCTGACAGGGATGCGAGCGAGCTGCTCGGCGTACGGGGACTCGATCATCCCCGACATTCTACGGCGGGCCGCCTGAGCGTCGTCCCGCCTGTCCACCGCCGATCTCCGCACCCGCGGGTCGCTCCGCGGCTCTGACGGTGGGCCCGCATAGCCTTCGAACCATGGATGCCACGAGCAGCGCCCGCTGGGCCGACACCCTCGCCGTGTTCGACCTCGAGACCACCGGCATCGACGTCGACACCTGCCGCATCGTGACCGCCCACGTGGGCGTGATCGGCGCCGACGGCGAGGAGCTCGAGCGTCACGAGTGGCTCGTCGATCCTGGAATCGAGATCCCCACGGCCGCCTCGCTCATCCACGGCGTCACGACCGAACGTGCCCGGCTCGAGGGACAGTCGCCGGTGTCGGCCGTGGCCGAGATCATCGCCACCCTCGCGGATGCCGCGGGCCGGGGCCTCCCGATCGTGGCGTACAACGCGGCCTACGACCTCACCCTCCTCGAGCGGGAGGCCGAGCGGTACGGGCACACTCCCCTGCCCGGCCCCGGACCGGTGATCGACCCGCTCGTCATCGACAAGGCGATCGACCGCTATCGGCGCGGCAAGCGCACCCTCACGGCCACGGCCGAGCACTACGGCGTCGCGCTGCCGAACGCCCATGACGCCGGCGCCGATGCCGTGGCCGCGGGCCGCGTCGCCCAGGCGATCGTCCGCGCGTTCCCCGAGCTGGCCGCCATCGCCGTGGGCGACCTGCACGCGCGACAGGTGGACTGGTGCCGCGAGCAGGCCGAGAGCTACCAGGCGTACCGCCGTGCCAACGGCGACCCCGACTTCACGACCTCGGGCGCCTGGCCCGTCCGCCGCACCGCGGCCGCTGCTCAGGCGTCCGTCGCAGCCGCTGCCGCGCCAGCCTCGGCCGTCGCCGTCATCGACGGCTTCCCGCCCACGGCGGATCCCGACGCGCTGTTCTGACCTCGTCCGGGTTCGGCGCGCCGTGCCGCGGGCACGACGAAGGGCGGACGACCGGAGTCGCCCGCCCTCGTGCGGCAGGATTACTTGCCGAAGTTCTTGAAGCGCTGGTTGAACTTCTCGACGCGGCCGGCCGAGTCCATGATGCGCTGCTTGCCCGTGTAGAACGGGTGCGACTCCGACGAGATCTCGACGTCGATCACCGGGTAGGTGACGCCATCGAGCTCGATCGTCTTGTCGCTCGACACGGTCGAGCGGGTGAGGAACGTGGCGCCCGAAGCGAGGTCGCGGAAGACGACGGCGTTGTAGTCGGGGTGGATGTCGGTCTTCATGGAGACTTCCTTGTTGAATGGATGGTGGATTCGCACCTGCCTCGCGGACAGGAAAGCACTCGGCCCATGGGCCAACAAACGATTCTAGCAGAATCGCAACGGTCGGAAGTCAGGCCGCGCGCGCGGTGTATCGGCCGTCGGCCTCGGTCAGGCCGATCTCGATGCCGAACGTCTCGGTCAGCGTGGCCGACGTGAGGGCCTCGGCCAGCGGCCCCGCCGCGACGATGCGCCCCTTCGAGAGCAGCATCGCGTGGGTGAAGCCCTGCGGGATCTCCTCCACATGGTGGGTGACCATGATGATCGCGGGCGAGGCCGGCGACGACGCGTAGCCGCCGAGCAGCCCGAGGAGCTCCTCGCGGGCGCCGAGGTCGAGGCTCGCGGCCGGCTCGTCGAGCAGCAGCAGCTCGGGGTCGGTCATCACCGAGCGCGCGATCTGCACGCGCTTCTGCTCGCCGTCGGAGAGGCTGCCGAACCGTCGCCCGGCGAAGCCCTCGAGGCCCCACTCCGAGAGCACGCGCTGCGCGCGACGCAGGTCGATCTCCTCGTACTCCTCGTTCCACCGGCCGGTCACCGAGTAGGCGGCGGTCAGCACGACGTCGAGCACCGTCTCGTTGCGCGGGATCTTGCGCGCCATCGCCGTCGACGCGAAGCCGATCATCGGGCGCAGCTCGAAGACGTCGACCTTGCCCAACGACTCCTGCAGCACGTCGGCCGTGCCCTTCGTCGGGTGCATGGCCGCGGCGGCGATCTGGAGGAGCGTGGTCTTGCCCGCGCCGTTCGGGCCCAGGATGACCCAGCGTTCGTCGGAGTCGACGCTCCACGTCACCGAGTCGAGGATCGGATTCCCGTCTCGAACCACCGACACATCGCGGAACTGCAGCACCGTACTCGCCATAATCACCAATGCTATCGGGACGCGGACAGCGCTTCCGTCCGCAGCCGGCGTGCACGCACCGGCGGGCGCCGCCTGATCGGCGTCAGCGCGCGAGCACGCGGCGGTAGAGCTCCTGCGTACGCTCGGCGAYCGCGTCCCAGGCGAAGTGCTCCTCGGCGCGTCGCCGACCGGCCTCCCCCATCGCGCGCGCCGTGACGGGGTCGCTCACGACC
>NZ_JBFUCL010000289.1:0-4860 GCF_056405255.1 Agromyces sp. P1_H4
GGATGCGGTCGACCGGAGCCTCGGGATCGCCCGTGACGAGCCCCGGCGCGTCCCACGGCTCGGCGCCGCCGAGCGGCCAGAGTCGATCGATYGTCGTCAGGACCTCGGCGAGAACGGCTGGCACGCGCCCCAGCCTATCCCCCGCACCGGAGGCGGGCGCCGAGTCGGTGGTGGGCCCTGCCGGGCTCGAACCGACGACATCCACGGTGTAAACGTGGCGCTCTACCAACTGAGCTAAAGGCCCGCACGCGCAGCGGCCTGGCGGCACACGCCGCGCGGCGCATGCCCATGGTAGCGGAGCGTCCCTAGACTCACGCCCATGGAGCCCGGGACGCAGCATCCGAGCCGCACGGCACCGCCCGAGCATCGGTGGCCGGCGGTGGGAGGCCTCCTCGCCGCCCTGGCGCTGTACGCCTTCCTCCCGAACGAGCTCATCGGGCCGCTGCGCTTCGTCGTGGTCGGCGCCGGCCTGGCGCTCCTCGTGCCGCTCATCATCGTGAATCCGCACCGGCTGACGCGCGAGACCGGCTGGACCCGGGCGGTGTCGGTGTCGCTCGCGCTGCTGCTGGTGCTCGCCAACCAGGTGGCGCTCGTGCTGCTCGTCTTCAAGCTCATCAGCGGCCGGCACGATGCRCCCGGCCTCCTCCTCGCGGCGCTCCAGGTCTGGGTGGCGAACGTGATCGGGTTCGCGCTGCTGTACTGGGAGGTCGACCGCGGCGGACCCGTGGTGCGCACGACGTGGGCGCGCACGGAGCTGCCCGCCGCCGACTTCCGCTTCTCGCAGGACGAGGACCACGATGCGATCGCCGAGGTGGCCGCAGGATCCGCCGCGGTGCTCGACTGGACGCCGAGGTTCGTCGACTACTTCTACACGTCGCTGTCGAACTCGATGGCGTTCAGCGCGAGCGACGCCATGCCGCTCTCGCAACGCGTCAAGCTGCTCATGGGACTGCAGGCCTTCGGCGGCTTCGTGATCCTCGCGCTCGTCATCGCCCGCTCGGTCGGGATCCTCGACACCGGCGCGTGAACGGATGCCGCGGCATCCGCTCACCGTCGTGTCGCGGGCCCCGTCGCGTCAGGCCTCGAGCGCGGCCCGGTACTGCTCGAGCGACCGAGGCTCCCCCGGGCCGGTGGCGAAGCTCGCACGGATGACGCCGTCGACGCCGATCACGAACGTCGCTCGCGCGGCGTAGCCGGGTTCGTCGAGGAACGCACCGTACGACCGTGCCACCTCGCCGTGCGGCCAGAAGTCCGAGAGGAGCGGGAAGTCGTAGGACTGCTCCTCGGCCCAGGCGCGAAGCGCGTGCTTCGAGTCGACGGAGATGCCCAGCAGCTCCGTGCGGGCGGTGCGGAACAGCTCGGGGTGGTCGCGGAGCTCGCAGAGTTCGCCCTGGCACGTGCGTGAGAACGCGAGCGGGAAGAACACGAGCGTCACCGGCGTGACACCCCGGAACGCCGAGAGGGACACCGCTTGCCCGAACTGGTTGCGGAGCGAGAAGTCGGGGGCGACCGTGCCGGGCTGGAGGATCATCGTCGTCTGGCTCCCGGGGTTCGTGCGGCTTCGACGGCGCCCAGCCTAGCCCCGACGCACGGGGCATAGAATCACTAGGATGGCGTGGTGCCACGCGACCGTGATCCGGTCCCTCCGTCGTGCGCACGCCCCCACACCGCAGGCATGATCTGCTGAAGAGAGAGGTCGAGTGTGACTGTCAACGACCAGGACCCCTACTCGGTCGAGGCGATGGACTCCGATCCCGAGGAGACCTTCGAATGGGCTGAATCCCTCGACGCACTCGTCGCGGAGAAGGGGCACCAGCGGGCGCGCGAGATCATGCTCAGCCTGCTGAAGCGCTCGAAGGAGCTGCACCTCGGCGTGCCGATGGTCCCCACGACCGACTACCTCAACACGATCGCGTCCGAGAACGAGCCCGAGTTCCCGGGCGACGAGGAGGTCGAGCGCCGCTACCGCGCGTGGATCCGCTGGAACGCCGCCATGCTCGTGCACCGCGCGCAGCGGCCCGGCATCGCCGTCGGTGGCCACATCTCGACGTACGCGTCGTCCGCCGCGCTCTACGAGGTGGGCTTCAACCACTTCTTCCGCGGCCAGGACCACCCCGGTGGCGGCGACCAGATCTTCATCCAGGGACACGCCTCCCCCGGCACCTACGCCCGCGCGTTCCTCGAGGGCCGGCTCAGCGCCGACCAGCTCGACGGGTTCCGGCAGGAGAAGTCGCACGCGCCCAACGGCCTCTCGTCGTACCCGCACCCGCGCCTCATGCCCGACTTCTGGCAGTTCCCGACCGTGTCGATGGGCCTCGGCCCCATCAACGCGATCTACCAGGCGCAACTCAACAAGTACCTCACCAACCGCGGCATCAAGGACGCCTCCGACCAGCACGTCTGGGCGTTCCTCGGCGACGGCGAGATGGACGAGGTCGAGAGCCGCGGGCAGCTGCAGGTCGCCGCGAACGAGGGCCTCGACAACCTGACCTTCGTCATCAACTGCAACCTCCAGCGACTCGACGGCCCGGTGCGCGGCAACGGCAAGATCATCCAGGAGCTCGAGAGCTTCTTCCGCGGCGCCGGCTGGAACGTCATCAAGGTGGTCTGGGGCCGCGAGTGGGACGACCTGCTCGCGCGCGACCACGACGGCGCCCTCCGCAACCTCATGAACGTCACGCCCGACGGCGACTACCAGACGTACAAGGCCGAGTCCGGCGCCTACGTGCGCGAGAACTTCTTCGGCCGCGATCCGCGTGCGCTCGAGCTCGTGAAGGACCTCTCCGACGAGCAGATCTGGAACCTGAAGCGCGGCGGCCACGACTACCGCAAGGTCTACGCCGCGTTCAAGGCCGCGACCGAGCACAAGGGCCAGCCCACCGTCATCCTCGCCAAGACCATCAAGGGCTACGGCCTCGGTCCGAGCTTCGAGGGCCGCAACGCGACCCACCAGATGAAGAAGATGACGCTCGACAACCTCAAGACCTTCCGCGACGCGATGCGCATCCCCATCAGCGACGCGCAGCTCGAGGAGAACCCCTACCTGCCGCCGTACTACCACCCGGGTGAGCAGGACGAGGCGATCCAGTACCTCCACGAGCGCCGTCGCGAACTGGGCGGCTACCTGCCCGAGCGGCGCACGAACCACACCGCGATCACGCTGCCCGACGACTCGGCCTACGCGATCGCGAAGAAGGGCTCGGGCACGCAGGAGATCGCCACGACCATGGCGTTCGTCCGGCTCCTGAAGGACCTCATGCGGGCGAAGGACTTCGGCAACCGCATCGTGCCGATCATCCCCGACGAGGCCCGCACGTTCGGCATGGACGCGTTCTTCCCGAACGCGAAGATCTACAACCCGAACGGCCAGCACTACACCTCGGTCGACCGCGAACTGCTGCTCGCCTACAAGGAGAGCCCGCAGGGCCAGATCGTGCACGTCGGCATCAACGAGGCGGGCGCACTCGCCGCGTTCACCAACGTCGGCACGTCGTACTCGACGCAGGGCGAGCCGCTGATCCCGATCTACGTCTTCTACTCGATGTTCGGGTTCCAGCGCACCGGTGACGCCATCTGGGCGGCCGGCGACCAGATGGCGCGCGGCTTCATGATCGGCGCGACGGCGGGTCGCACCACGCTCACCGGCGAGGGCCTCCAGCACGCCGACGGGCACTCGCTGCTCCTCGCCTCCACCAACCCGGCGGTCGTCTCGTACGACCCGGCCTACGGCTACGAGATCGGCCACATCGTGCGGGCGGGGCTCGACCGGATGTACGGCGGCACCCACCCCGACCCCAACGTCATGTACTACCTCACGGTCTACAACGAGCCGATCGTGCAGCCCGCCGAGCCCGAGGGCACCGACGTCGAGGGCATCGTCCGCGGCATCCACCGCCTCTCCGAGTCGCCGGTGCAGGGCCCCAAGGCGCAGCTGCTCGCCTCGGGCGTGGCCGTGCCGTGGATCGTCGAGGCGCAGGAGCTGCTCGCGAACGACTGGGGCGTGTCGGCCGACGTGTGGTCGGTCACCAGCTGGACGGAGCTCCGTCGCGACGGCCTGGCCGCCGACGAGCACAACTTCCTGAACCCCGATGCCGAGCGCCGCTCGGCCTATCTGACCCAGAAGCTCTCGGGCGTGCAGGGCCCGTTCGTCRCAGTGTCCGACTACATGCACGCGGTGCCCGATCAGATCCGCGCGTACGTGCCCGGTGACTACGCCACGCTCGGCGCCGATGGGTTCGGCTTCTCGGACACCCGCCCGGCGGCGCGACGCTTCTTCACGATCGACGGCCCGTCGGTGGTGGTGCGCACGCTCGAACTGCTCGCGGATCGCGGTGAGGTCGACCGCTCGCTCCCGGCGCAGGCCATCGCGAAGTACCGGCTCCACGACGTGAACGCCGGCACCACCGGATCGGCCGGCGGCGAGAGCTAGCGGGCGACGAGGTGGCGACGAAGCCCAAGACGAAGGCGGAGACGCTCGCGTGGTTGCGGACCATCGCGGGCGAGCTCGCCACCCAGACGCTCAAGCGCCTCGAGGACACGCTGCCGTGGTACGGCGACATGCCCCCGAGCCGCAGGTCGGCCGTGGGCCTCGTCGCCCAGGCGGGCATCTCCTCGTTCATCTCGTGGTTCGACGACCCTCGCTCGACCCCGTGGATCGCCGCCGACGTCTTCGGCGCTGCTCCCCGTGAGCTGCTCCGCTCGGTGAGCCTGCAGCAGACGTTGCAGCTCATCCGGGTGACCGTCGAGGTCGTCGAGGATCGCGTGAAGGACGGCAGCGAGCCACTCCGCGAGGCGATCCTCCTGTACTCGCGCGAGATCGCGTTCGCCGCCGCCGACGTCTACGCCCGGGCGGCCGAGGCG
>NZ_JBFUCL010000290.1:0-4829 GCF_056405255.1 Agromyces sp. P1_H4
CCCCGGCCCCGAAGAGGCCGAGGAGGTGGCGGCGGCTGACGCCGGAGGCGGACTGCTCGGTCATCAGGCGTCGGGCTCCGTCACGCCGAGCACCGTGTGGGTGAGCTGCGAGAGCGGCTCGGCGAGGGCGTTGACCTGGTCGGAGAGGGTCTTCTTGTCGGCGTCGGTGAGCTCGGCGTAGTCGACGAACCCGGCGTCGAGCGACCCGTACGCGGCGAGCGCCGCCTCGAGCGCGGCGAACTGCTCGTCGATGTCGGCGGCGAGCGCCGTGCCGTCGTCGCCCTTCGACTCGGCGAGCGCGCGCACCGCACCGAACGCGACGCCGGCGCCCTGCACGTTCGCGGCGAAGTCGGAGAGGTCGGTGCCCGACCACCAGTCCTCCTCGCCGGTGATCTTGCCCGCGGCGACCTCGTCGAGCAGCGCGATGGCACCGTTCGAGATGGCGTCGAGCGAGACGTCGAAATCGTCGGCGGTCACGAGGTCGTGCAGCTGGGTGACGTCGGCGACAAGCGCGTCGGCGAACTCCTGGCGCTGCTCGGGCGTGGACGGCGTCCAATTCGCGAGTGCGTCCTGGCCGTCGGAGTTGAGGTCGCCGGCGGCCGGCGGCCAGAGGTCCTTCTCGATGCGGTGGAAGCCGGTCCAGTCGAGGCCGTCAGCCACGGCGTCGACCTCGCGGAAGTCGATCTTCGGGTCGAGGTCGCCGAACGCCTCGGCCGTGGGCTCGATGCGCTCGTAGGGCACGCGGGTCGCGGCGAAGAGCGACCGCGCCGTCTCGTCGTCGCCCGCGGCGTAGGCGGCGGCGAACGCCTGCACGGCCGGCAGCAGCTCGGCCGCCTGCGAGCGCACGTAGGCGAGGTACTCGGTGACGGCCTGGTCGGCGAGCGCCTGGTCGTCGGCCGACACCGCGGATGCCTCGCCGGTGACGGTGAACTCGGCGAGCCCGACCGGCGCCCCGACCTGCTGGAACTTGCACGCCGTGTAGTAGGTGCCCGGCGCGAGCTGCGCGACGAACTCGATCGCCTGCCCGGGGGTGACGTTCTCCTTCTCGCCGACGATGCGCAGTTGGTCGTCGGCGAGGATCTCGAACTCGTTCACATCGCTGCCCGTGTTCTCGAGGCTGAACGTCACGGCGCCGGCGGGCGCGGTGGCGGCGGCCACGGCGCATCCGTCATCGGTGATCGACACCGGAATGGACTGCGCGAGGTCGGACTTCGCGACGCAGCCGGTGAGGGCCAGCGCCAGTGCGGTCACGGCAGCGGATGCCGCGAGGGCACGTCGGTTCATCGGGGATCCAATCGGCGGGGTCGAGGGCGTGCGGGGCTGAGGGTCAGTGCGCGGCGACCGGCGAGACGGGCGCGGCGGGCGCGGCAGCCGGTGCGGGCTTCGGCGCACTGCGACGGCGCAGCAGCCGCAGGTAGAGCGACATCGTCACGGCGACGTACGCGACCCAGCCGACGACCTGCGCCCACGTGGGCTCGGGTGTGAAGTTGAAGATGCCGCTGAGCACGGCGTGCAGCCAGCCGCCCGGGGGGATCACCGCGGTGAGGCTGTAGGCGGTCACGCCGCCGCCCGGGATGACCGAGGCCTCCTGCAGGTCGCCGATCGCGTAGGAAAGCACTCCGGCGGCGACGAGGATGAGGAACACGCCCGTCCAGGTGAAGAACTTCCCGAGGTTGATGCGCACGAGGCCCCTCGAGATGCCCCACGAGACGACGACGGCGGTGAGGATGCCGAGCACGGCGCCGATCGTGCCGAGCACGGGGTCGTTGCCGCCGGCGACGCTGGCCCAGACGAACAGGGCGGTCTCGACGCCCTCGCGGCCGACGCTCACGGCGCCGAGCACGACGATCGCGATCCAGGATCCGGTGAGCGCGGTGTCGACGCGCCCGCGCAGCTCGGAGGAGAGGGTGCGGCCGTGCGTGCCCATCCAGAAGATCATCCAGGTGACCATGGCCACGGCGAGGAGCGAGAGCGTGCCGCCGAGGATCTCCTGCGCCTGGAAGGTCATCGCGTACGGGCCCCACGTGAGCAGGGCGCCGACGCCGAGCGAGATCGCCACGGCGATGCCGATGCCCATCCAGAGCTTGCCGAGCAGGTCGCGCCGGCCGAGCTTGCCGAGGTAGGCGACGAGGATGCCCACGATGAGACCTGCTTCGAGGCCTTCGCGGAGGCCGATCAGGTAGTTGGCGAGCACGTGCGTCTCCCGGCTAGGAACAAGTGGATTGAGCTAAGGCTAACCTAAGCACCCATTCGGGACGAAACGGATGCCCATCTCCGACGCACGGCGTCACCCGCACCTCGAACGTCGACGGCCCATGGGCGTAGCGTGGACGTCGTGCTGACCCCGCCGAAGACCGAGAAGCGTCCGATCCAGCGCGAGCACCACGGCGACGTGGTGGTCGATGAGTACGAGTGGCTGCGGGCCAAGGACGATCCGGCGGTGCTGGCCCACCTCCACCAGGAGAACGCCTACACCAAGGCGAAGACCGAGCACCTCTCGATCCTGCAGGAGCTCATCTTCGAGGAGATCAAGGACCGCACGAAGGAGACCGACCTCAGCGTGCCCAGCCGCGAGGGCGAGTGGTGGTACTACACGCGCACCGTCGAGGGGCAGCAGTACGGCATCCACTGCCGGGCGCCGATCACGAGCCCCGACGACTGGGAGCCGCCCGTGCTGCCCGAGCTCACGGGCGATGAGCTGCCGGATGCCGCGGACGAGTCGATCCCGGGCGAGCAGGTGCTGCTCGACGACAACCTCGAGGCCGCCGGTCACAACTTCTACTCGCTCGGAAGCTTCGACGTGACCGCCGACGGCGCCACGATGCTCTACGCCACCGACGTGGAGGGCGATGAGCGCTACACGATCCGCCTCAAGGCGATCGACGGCACCGACCGGGTCTACGACGACGTCATCGAGGGCACCGCGGCCGGCGCCGTGTTCGACCCGTCGGGCCGCTACCTCTTCTACGCCACCGTCGACGAGTCGTGGCGCCCCGACACCATCTGGCGCCACGAGGTCGGCACCGCGGCATCCGACGACGTCTCGGTCTTCCACGAGTCCGACGAGCGGTTCTGGCTGGGCGTGGGCCTCACCCGCAGTCGCAAGTACCTCATGATCGAGGCCGGCTCGAACGTCACCGGGGAGACCTGGCTGCTCGACACCGCGGACCCCGCCGGCGACTTCACGGTCGTCTGGCCGCGCAAGGACGGCGTCGAGTACGACGTCGAGCACGTGGTCGCCGGTGGCATCGACCGACTGCTCATCGTGCACAACGACGACGCCGTGAACTTCGAGCTCGTGAGCGTCGCGGCATCCGACCCGCAGGGACCGCGACGGATGCTGCTGCCCCACGATCCGGCCGTGCGACTCGAGGGCGTCGACGCCTTCCGCGACTTCGTCGCCGTCGAGTACCGGCGCGAGGGGCTGCCGCGCGTGGCCGTCGCGAAGGTGCCGCCGGCCGGACTTCCCGCGGATGCCACGCCCGACGACACCCTGCACGAGCTGCCGTTCGACGAGGCGCTGTTCTCCGTGGGCGTCGGCTCGAATCCCGCGTGGGAGCAGCCGACCCTGCGCATCGGGTACTCGAGCTTCGTCACGCCGTCGACCGTGTACGACGTCGTCGTCGCGACCGGCGAGCGTCGGCTTCGCAAGCGCCAGCCGGTGCTCGGCGACTACGACGCGACGCGCTACGCGCAGCGACGCGAGTGGGCCGTCGGCGACGACGGGACGCGCATCCCGATCTCGCTCGTGTACCGGCACGACCTCGTCGACCTCGGCACGCCGGCGCCCACGCTGCTCTACGGCTACGGGTCGTACGAGCACTCCATCGACCCGGGGTTCGGCATCCCCCGGCTGTCGCTGCTCGACCGCGGCATGATCTTCGCGGTCGCGCACGTGCGCGGCGGCGGTGAGATGGGGCGCCTCTGGTACGAGCACGGCAAGAAGCTCGAGAAGCGCAACACGTTCACCGACTTCGTCGCCGCGGCGCGGCACCTCATCGACGAGGACATCACCGCACCCGACCGTCTCGTCGCCCAGGGCGGCAGCGCCGGCGGGCTGCTCATGGGCGCCGTGGCGAACATGGGGCCGCGGTACTTCTCGGGCATCCTCGCCGAGGTGCCGTTCGTCGACCCGCTGACCTCGATCCTCGACCCGTCGCTGCCGCTCACGGTCATCGAATGGGACGAGTGGGGCAACCCGCTCGACGACGCCGAGGTGTACCACTACATGAAGTCGTACTCGCCGTACGAGAACGTGCACGTCAACCACTACCCGCCGATCCTCGCCGTGACGTCGCTCAACGACACCCGTGTGCTCTACGTGGAGCCCGCGAAGTGGGTCGCCCGCCTTCGCGACGCCGGGGCCGACCCGCTGCTGAAGACCGAGATGGCGGCCGGCCACGGCGGCGTCTCGGGGCGGTACTCGGCGTGGCGCGAGCGGGCCTTCGCGTACGCGTGGGTGATCGACCGGGCGAAGGCGCACCCCTCGGGCGAGTAGGGGCGCCACGGCGACGGTCGGAGCCGGCGATGCATGCGAACGCAGGGATTCCGCGCTGAGCGAGCATCGATTCCGCTTGTCGGCGGCCTCTGCCAGAGTGACGGAATGTCGATCCTCTCCGAATTGAGTGAGCGCGTTCCCGGCCGGGCGCATGGCCCCGGCACCACCGAGTACGACGCCGGCGCCGCGGTCTTCGCGGGCGTCGGCGAACCCCAGGTCGTCGTGCGTCCGCGCACCGCCGACGAGGTCGCCGCGGCCGTCGGCCTCGCCGCGGCATCCGGCCTGCCCATCGCCGTGCGCAGCGGCGGCCACGGCCTCCTGCCCGTCGACG
>NZ_JBFUCL010000291.1:0-4825 GCF_056405255.1 Agromyces sp. P1_H4
CCCGAGAGCAGGCCGCCGGCCGCCCCGATCAGCGCGAGTCGGACCCACCAGGAGCGCGCGCGAACGGCGGGCGTGTCGGGGGAGGTCACCCGCCTACTGTATCCGCGAAGGGCGGCCGGACCGGCGTCGCGACGGGTCAGGCCGCACGCTCGGCGGCCGCTGCATCGGCCGTGGTCGAGGACGCCCCGACCAGCTCGCCGAGGGCCGGCGACGGCGACGTCCCGGCATCCGCCGGCATCGCGTCATCGGCGGGTGTGAGCATCGGCCTGACCGCCACGGCGACCGAGCGGCGCACCATGCGGGCCGTGAGCACGAGCAGCACGCCGAGCACGGCGCCCCCGGTGTTCATCACGAGGTCGCGCGGATCGGAGATGCGATCGGGCTCGGGAACCTGCACGAGTTCGATGACCGCGGTGAACGCGAACCCGGCGAGCAGTGCCAGCGGCCAGCGCCGCCGCCGGATGAGGAGCGCCGCCAGCAGCCCAACGGGGACGAACATCGCCACGTTGAACGCCATCTCCGACAGGTAGCCCGTGGTCCACGTTACGGGAGCCGTCCACGCGTCGGGGTTCAGGATGCCGCCCTCGAGCTGGTTGCCGCTCGTGCGCCACGGCGCGGGGCCGACGGTCGCCCACAGCACGACGGCGGCATAGGCGACGGCGACGAATCGCAGGGGGCGGCGGTTCACCCCTCCAGTCTGGGGCGCCTCCCTATGAGCACGCTGGCACCACCCCGCATGTCCGCTGATCAGCCGCCGCCGAAGGAATTTCCGTCATCTCAGGTCACGATCCGATCGCGGACTGGTGCGCTCGCGCGCGCGGCCTACTAGGGTAGGCTCAACGATTCCTCCATCAAGCGGGCAGACGCCCGCGCCTCCATCTGATTGCCCGGAGGCGGCACGATCCGCGTGGCATGACCCGATACGAGACGGCGGATGCCTGAGCGCACACCCGCCCCTCGCCCCCAGCTTCGGCGGCACCGTGTCGTCGGGGACGCGATCGACCCCGATCGCATCGGGCCCGCACTCAGCGGCCCATAGGACAGAAGGACAGCAGTATGGCAACCGGAACCGTCAAGTGGTTCAACGCCGAAAAGGGCTTCGGCTTCATCGCTCCCGACGACGGCAGCGCCGACGTCTTCGCACACTTCAGCGCCATCTCGGGCAACGGCTACCGTTCGCTCGAAGAGGGCCAGAAGGTCGAGTTCGAGGTCGCACAGGGCCCCAAGGGCCTGCAGGCTGAGAACATCCGCGGCCTCTAGGTCTCGGCTCTCAGGACGCCCCCGTCAGCTCCGGCTGGTGGGGGCGTTCGTCTTCTGCGTGGGTTGTCCGGGCTGCGCGTCGGCTCGGGCGGTTCGTGCTGCCTGTCAGCTGGGGCGAACGGATGCCGCGGCATCCGCCACCTCATCGCGCCACGAGTGACGCGGCTCGTAGCCGAGCACCCGCCGGGCCTTGTCGATCGAGAGCAGGGTGTCGTGCACGCCGAGTTCACCGTGCAAAGGGACATCCGGGAAGACCTCGGCGACGAGCTCTGCGTTCGGGCGCGACATGACCGTGTCGGCCGCGGCGATGATGAACCGGTCGAAACCGGGCCACGCCTTCGCCAGCGCCAGGCTGACCGCCTGCGCTCCGTCGCGCCCGTCGACGTAGCCCCAGAGGTTCCACTTGCGCAACCTCGGGTCGGCGTCGAACGAGGGGAAGTCCACGTAGTCGGCGGGATCCATGACGTTCGAGAAGCGGAGCGCGGTGATCGACAACTCGGGGTTCCAGCGCGCGAACTCGATGGCCATCTGCTCCTCGAGGTGCTTCACGAGCGAGTAGGTGCTCTCGGGTAGCGCCGGGTACTCCTCGTCGACGGGGATGTACGGCGGCGGCACGTCGAACGGCAGGCCCAGCACCGTCTCGCTCGAGGCGTACACGACGCGGGTGATGCCGAGGCGCCGGGCCGCCTGGAACACGTTGAACGTCGACAGCATGTTGTTGTGGAAGGTCGCCACGTCGCTGAGGATGCCGGGCGCCGGGATCGCGCCGAGGTGCACGATCGCGTCGACGCCGTCGTGACGGTCGTCGACGCCGGCGATGGCGTCGATCACCTGGCCGTAGTCGGTGAGGTCGACGCGCGTGACGAGCGCTCGGTCGCCCTGCTGGTCGAGGTTCACGACCTCGTGGCCCTCGTCGCGGAGCGTGCGGACGACGGTGCGGCCGAGCTTGCCCGACCCTCCGGTGACGGCGATGCGCATGCCTCCAGTCTCGCACCGGGTGCAACCCCCTGCCGCCGAGTCCCGCCGGCTCGTACGCTCGCCTGCATGGCCGACGACGTGGAGCGTCCAGGAGCCGACGCGTGGGTGCCCGAGGGGGCTCCCGTCGACGAGCTCCGCCGCGCCGCGCCCGACTGCCGCGGCTGCGAGCTCTGGCGCGACGCCACGCAGGTGGTCTTCTCGCGAGGCCGTGAGGGCGCTCCGCTCATGCTCGTCGGCGAGCAGCCCGGCGATCGCGAGGACCTCGAGGGCGAGCCGTTCGTGGGCCCCGCCGGGCGCCTGCTCGCCGACGCGGTCGACGCCGCGGGCATCCCACGCGACCGCGTCTATGTCACCAACGCGGTGAAGCACTTCCGGTTCCGGCTGCGCGGCAAGCGGCGCATCCACGAGAAGCCCTCCATCGCGCACATCGTCGCCTGCAGGCCGTGGCTCGAGGCCGAGTTCGAGGCGGTGCAGCCGTCGATCGTCGTCGCGCTCGGCGCGACGGCCGCACGCTCGGTGCTCGGGCGCACCGTGCGCATCGGCGAGGTGCGTGGCAGGGTGCTGCCGCCGGATGCCGCGGGTGGGGCACCCGCGCTGCCGGCCCCGGTGCTCGTGACGACGCATCCGTCGGCGCTCCTGCGTATCGAGGACGCCGCCGACCGGAAGGCGGCGTTCGCCGCGCTCGTCGACGACCTGCGCACGGCTGCCGATGCCGTAGACTGATGCCGATTGCGGCATATGTCCTGAGACTCACAGTGCCTTCCCATGTGCACCCCCTAGAGTGGGGATATCTGCAGCGGGTGGTTTACCCGCGTGACGCGGCTGGGAAGTCGACGAACGCTGGGAATCCCACATCTCTCACACCGAAACCCTCGGTGCGATTCGGGCGACGAAGCCCCGCACCGGCACCGTGGACATCACACGCAGCTTCACCGCCCTGTCCCGCGTCATTCGTGAATCGGGCCTCCTGAACCGCACGCGCTGGTTCTACCTCATGCTGATCGGCATCCTGCTCGTCGCCCTCGGCGGCGCGATCACGGGGTTCATCCTCCTGGGTGACTCGTGGTTCCAGCTGCTCATCGCGGGCGCGCTCGGCCTGATCTTCACGCAGTTCGCGTTCCTCGCCCATGAGGCCTCGCACCGCCAGGTGCTCGAGTCCGGCCCGGCCAACGACCGCCTCGGCCGCGGGATCGCCGCCGGCGTCGTCGGCATCAGCTACGCCTGGTGGATGACGAAGCACACGCGTCACCACGCCAACCCGAACAAGATCGGCAAGGATCCCGACATCGAGTTCGACACGATCTCGTTCGTCGAGGCCGATGCCGCCAAGCAGCGCGGGCTGATGGCGCTCATCACGCGCAAGCAGGGTTACCTGTTCTTCCCGCTGCTCACCCTCGAGGGCGTCAACCTGCACTTCACCTCGATCCGCACCCTGTTCGACCGGGGGCCGGTCAAGGGCCGCGCCGTCGAGCTGAGCCTCATCGCGGTGCGGTTCGCGATCTACTTCGGCGCGATCTTCTGGATGCTGCCGCTCGGCATGGCCTTCGCCTTCATCGGCGTGCAGCTCGCCGTGTTCGGCATCTACATGGGCGCGTCGTTCGCCCCGAACCACAAGGGCATGCCGATCATCCCCGCCGACGCGAAGCTCGACTTCTTCTCGAAGCAGGTGCTCACCTCGCGCAACGTCTCGGGCGGCTTCTGGGCGAGCGTGCTCTTCGGCGGCCTCAACTACCAGGTGGAGCACCACCTGTTCCCGAACATGCCGCGGCCGCACCTCGCCAAGGCGCGCGAGATCGTGCGCGAGCACGCCCGCACCCTCGACGTGCCCTACACCGAGACGACGATCCTGAAGTCGTACGGCATCGTCATCGAGTACCTCAATCGCGTCGGCCTCGCCGCTCGCGACCCATTCGACTGCCCGATGGTGAACCAGTTCCGTCGGGTCTGAGACTTCCGTCGGTGGATTTCGCCGGCGGAACCCCGCACGACCTCGGGTCGTGCACGTCGCAGCCGCTCCGGCGGCTCGGCTTTACAGAAGGAAAAGAATATGGCTACCGGAACCGTCAAGTGGTTCAACGCCGACAAGGGCTTCGGCTTCATCGCCCCGGATGACGGCTCGGCCGACGTCTTCGCGCACTTCAGCGCGATCGCGTCGGGCGGATACCGCTCGCTCGAGGAGAACCAGAAGGTCGAATTCGAGACCGCCCGCGGCCCCAAGGGCCTGCAGGCCGAGAACATCACCGTCATCGGTTAAGTTCTCGCACCCCTGATCTGCGGCCTTCGCGCCGCATGATCGACGAGCGGATGCCGCACGCCGGCGCCTCCCCGTGAGGCGCGTGGCGCGGCATCCGCTCGCTCTCGTTCTTGGCCTCGTCGGCCTCCCTTGAGCGCGGGGCGCCGCGGGAGGAGTTCCGCGCGAGCGGAGGACGTTCCTGGTCGAGGCGACCTCCCTCGGAGGGGTTCTCATCCCCACAGGTGCAGCGCCGCGCTCGCGACTCACCCGCTGAATGCGGCCGGCCGGGCAGCGCCCGTCCTCGGCGGCCGAGTCCTCGCTCGGAGCAGGTCCTCGAAGAGGGCGACGTAGTCC
>NZ_JBFUCL010000292.1:0-4785 GCF_056405255.1 Agromyces sp. P1_H4
CACGAGCACGGCGCCCACGGCGTGGGCGTCGTCGGCGATCTCGCGCAGCCGCGCCTCGAGCGCGCCCGTGTGACTCGGGGTCTCGACCCATACGGCGGCGACGTCGTCGCCGAGCCGTGCCGCCAGCCCCGCGACATCCGCGACGCCGTCGACGGTGGGCACGAACTCGAGGTCGAGATGCACGCGCACGAAGTCGCGCACCTTCGAGAGCTTCGCGGGCAGCACGTCGCTCGCGACGAGGATGCGACGGCGTCCCGACATCCGCCCGGCCATCGAGAGCGCGGTCGCGGTGGCCTGGTAGCCGTCGTAGGTCGGCACGTTCACGACGTCCATCGCGAGCAGCTCGGCCATGAGCGACTGGTACTGGAACAGCGCCTGGAAGCGGCCGTGGTCCTCGTAGGGCTCGCCGGCGTACGCGGTGAGGAACTCGCTGCGACCGATGACCTCGTCGACGACGGCCGGCACGTAGTGGTGGTAGGTGCCCGCGCCGAGGAAGCTCAGGCGCTGCCGCGTCGACACGTTCTTCGCGAGCAGGCCCTCGACGTGGCGCACGAGGTCCTGCTCGGCGACGAGCGGCGCGGGCAGGTCGAGCGGCCGGTCGAGCCGCAGGTCGGCGGGCACGTCGGCGTAGAACTCCTCGACGGATGCCGCACCGACTGCTGCGAGCATCGCGGCCCTCGACTCGGGCGCGGTGTTCGGGATGTACGGATGGACGAACGGATCGGTCATGGTGCCTCAGTCGGTGGTGTCGGACAGGGTGATGAAGGGCGCCGCGTCGGCGCGCGGCGCGGCGAGCACGGCGGCGCCGAATCGGCCGAGGGTGAGCCGGCCGGTCGTGCGGATGCCGGTGAGCAGGTCTTCGGCGCCCTCGGGTACGTCGACCGTGAGCTCGCCGTGGCCGTGGTTGAGCACGAACGTGTAGTCGGTCGTCGCGTCGGAGCGGGTGACGGCCTCGAGGTCCGAGTCGGTGCGCGACCGAACCGGCAGGCCGGCCGCGGCGAGCACCTCGCGGAACAGGGCGATCATGCCCGCCGGCTCGAGCACGGCGCTCAGGTACCACGCGGCGCCCGTGYCGTCGGCAGAGGGGCGGCGGGTCGCAGCCGCGCGGCCGGCGAGCTCTCCGGTGGCGTACCGGGCGCGTACGTCGGTGCCGTCGTGCAGCTCAAGCCACTCGCTCCAGACGACGTTGCCGAACCCGACGGCGTCGAGGTCGACGCGCTCCGCCTGCCCGTCGCGGATCGGCCAGGGCTCGTCGATCTCGACGCCGAGCAGCGAACGGAGCGGCCCGGGTGCGCCGCCGTCGTGCACCGTCTCGGTGGCGTCGACGACGCCCGAGAACGGACCGACCACGAGCTGCCCGCCCCGCGCCACGAAATCGGCGAACGCTGCCGCCTGCGCGGCATCCGCGAGGTAGAGGTTCGGAACCACCACGACGTCGTAGCCGTCGAACGGACCGACGGCGCGAACCGTGTCGACGGGGTGGCCGAGCGCGTGGAGCGCCGCGTGCCAGGCCCGCGCCTGCGTGAGCCAGTTCAGTCGCTGCGACGGCAGCGACTCGGTCGCCGACGACCCCCACCAGGAATCCCAGTCGACGACGAGGGCGACCCGGGAGCGCACGCGGGTGCCTCGAACGGCCGCGAGCCGCTGCAGTTCGGCGCCGAACGCCTTGGTCTCCTGGAAGGTGCGGGACGCCTCGCCGCGGTGGCCGAGCATGGCCGAGTGGAACTTCTCCTGGCCGTACCTCGCCTGCCGCCACTGGAAGAACATGGCGCCGTCGGAGCCGTGGGCGATGGCCTGGAGGCTGTCGATTCTCATTCGGCCGGGGGCCTTCGGCACATTCACGTCGCGCCAGCTCACCGCGCTCGCGGCCTGCTCGAGCAGCAGCCACGGCCGCCCGCCCTTGAGCGAGCGCATCAGCCCGTAGTTGAGCGCCGCCGGCACGTGCGCGTCGGGATCGGCGGGGTCGGGGTAGGCGTCGTCGGTGACGAGGTCCTCGGCGGCGGCGAAGTCCCAGTAGTCGAGGTCGCGCAGGAGGCTCATGAAGTTCGTGGTCACGGCGACCTCGGGGGTCACTTCGCGCAGCACGTCGATCTCGAGCTGGAAGAGCTCGAGCAGCGCGTCTGACGAGAACCGCTCGAAGTCGAGCAGCTGCGTCGGGTTCACCGGCCCGGTCGCCCGGCGCGGCGCCTCGATGTGCTCCCACGCGGTGTACCGCTGCCCCCACACGTTCACGCCCCACGCCTCGTTGAGCCCGTCGAGGTCGCCGTAGCGCGCCTCGAGCCAGCGACGGAAGTGAGCGGATGACTCGGGGCACCAGCAGCGCGACACGTGGTCGCCGTACTCGTTCGACACGTGCCAGAGCGCGAGTGCGGGGTGCTCGCCGTAGCGGTCGGCCATCGCCCGCGTCATCCGTGCCACGTGCTCGCGCCACACGGGCGAGCTCGGGCAGTACGCCTGCCGGGACCCGAACTCGAGTCGCCGGCCGTCCTCGTTCCACGGCAGCATCTCGGGGTGGCTGCGGATGAGCCACGACGGCGGCGTGGCGGTCGCGGTCGCGAGGTCGATCCTGACCCCGGCCTCCCACAGCACGTCGATCACGCGGTCGAGCCAGCCCCAGTCGTAGATGCCGGGCTGCGGCTCGAGCTGCGGCCAGGAGAAGACCGGCAGGCTCACGAGGTTCACTCCGGCCTCGCGCATGAGGCGCGCATCCTCGAGCCAGACCTCCTCCGACCACTGGTCGGGGTTGTAGTCGCCGCCGTAGGCGAGGGCGTCGAGGCGGATGCTTCGGGGGGTGTCGTCCGCCACGCCGTCTCCTCTCTGAGCTTGGGAAGGCTGTACACGACTGCCTGCCGAATGTATTCTGTATACAGACACAGTATGCCGGTTGCCTGAACCGGTCAAGCCCTAGGCTTGCCGCGACGGCCGAGCGGCCCGGAGGACGAGGACAGATGGCGATCGAACGCAAGAACCTTCGCTCGCAGGTTCGCGAGGAACTGCTCGCGCGGATGCGCGCCGGCGAGGTGCAGCCCGGCGAGGGCATCAACGAGGTGCAGCTCGCTGCAGAACTCGGCGTCAGCCGCACCCCCCTGCGCGAGGCGCTGATCGCCCTCGAGAGCGAGGGCCAGATCGCGAGCGAGAACGGCAAGGGGTTCCGGTTCGTCCCGCTCAGCGCCCAGGAGTTCGAGGACCTCGCTCCCGTCATGGCCACGCTCGAGAGCCTCGCTCTCGAGTTGAGCCCGATCGACGAGCTGCGCGCGATCGGCCGGCGCCTCTCCGCGCTCGCCRCGGACTTCGACCAGGAGGTCGTGCAGCACGCGCTGGTCGTCTCGAAGGACGACGAATGGCACGGAATCATGCTCTCGGCGTGCCCGAACCAGCGGCTGCTCGACGTGATCGCAAGCGTGCGCGGCGCGTTCCATCGCTACGAGTCCCTGCTCGTGCCGAACGACGTCATGGTCGAGCGGGTCGCCGCCGAGCATGCCGAGATCGCCGCGCACCTCGCCGACGGCGACGTGGCCGGGGCGATCGCCGCGCTCAAGGCGAACTGGATGAACGGCATGCGCCGCATCCTCGACAACGCCTCGAGCACGTACTTCACCGCCTGACGGCTGTCGACCGGTCGAGGAGGCGCGCAGCGCCGTATCCAGACCCGACCGGTCGCCGCYGGTCGAGTAGGCGCGCAGCGCCGTATCGAGACCCGACCGGTCGCCGCCGGTCGAGTAGGCGCGCAGCGCCGTATCGAGACCCGACGTCAGTCTCCGACCTGCCCTCCACACCCGCGTATCGAGAGCATCATCGATGCTCGGCTCATCGGGCACTCCGACGTTGACGATGAATTGCGACGCTCGTCGGATGCCGCACCTCTACATCCTCCGCTGCTCCGATGGATCGTTCTACGTAGGCAGCACGCGTGATCTCGCCCGACGACTGGCCGAGCACTGCAGCGGGTACGGTGCCGCATACACACGCCGACGCCTGCCGGTCGTGCTGGTCTTCCAGCACGAGTTCGAACGCATCGATGAGGCGTATCTGGCTGAGAAACAGGTGCAGAACTGGAGCAGGGCCAAGCGGATCGCGCTGATCGAGGGACGGATGGAACTCCTGCCCGGGCTCGCTCGAAAACGATTCGCACCACGGACGCCCGAGTAGGCGCGCAGCGCAGTATCGACACCCCTCGACACGAGGTCTCGATACGCGGCTCCGCCGCTACTCGACCGGCGACGAGAGGCCGACCGCCAGGTCGATGAACAGTGCCGCCGACCAGCCGAACGCGGTGGTCGCGGTGTGCGCCTTCTCGCCCGTGACCGGGTTGAAGTACTCATGCGGTCCGCCGCCGTGGATCACGAGGGCCACGGTCTGCTCGGCGAGGTCGCGCGCGAGCTCCGGATGCCCCGACGCGCGCAGCCCCTCGACGACGAGTGCGTTCGTGTTCACCCAGACCGGGCCGCGCCACATGCGCTCGGGCGAGAAGTCGGGGTCGCCGACGGCCACCGTGGGCACCGACCAGGCCGCTCCGAATCGCCGCGGATCCTGCAGCGCCGCCACGAGGCGGTCGACGACGTCGCCCGGCAGGCGCCCGGTGAGCAGCGGCATCAGCCCCACGACGGTGTCGCTTGCGACCTCCGCACCGGCCGCCCGCGCGTTGAACATCCCGCGCTCGTCGTCCCAGAGCTCGAGCAGTCGCCCGAGCGTGCGCTCGGCGCGTGAGCGGTACGCCGCGGCATCCGCGTCGCCGAACCGCTCCGCGAACCGGGCGAGCTCGAGGTCTTGGAGCACAAGGTACGC
>NZ_JBFUCL010000293.1:0-4780 GCF_056405255.1 Agromyces sp. P1_H4
CGACGCCGACGGGTTCGACCGCTCGGTCGAGCTCGGGCCGGTGCTGCTGCCCGACGACGAGCCGCTCACCGAGGCGCTGGCCGCGGCATCCGTCGACGTCGTGCCCTTCGACGCCGTGGTGCAGGCACGCACCGCCGCGGGCCAGGCCGTACCGATCCCCGCCACCGGCGACGACGCGATCGAGGCGGCGCGCACCTGGGCCGAGGCGCAGCCCGATCCCGGCGGCGTCTCGCTCGCCGCCGCGCTCGTCGGCTCGGGCACCGTGCCGATGTCGGCCGTGCCCGGCGACGACGGCGTGAGCCCCGCCGACTGGCTCTCGCACACGATCACGAGCGGGGTCGAGCCGGCCGCGGGGGCGCCGACGAGCCGCATCGCCGCGCCGACGGCGCCCACCTCGCCCTTCCCGTCCGGCCCGCGGTTGGTGACCGGCCGACTCTCCGACCTGCTCGACGCGCTCGCCGACCGGGTCGACCTCGCCGTCTCGAGCGTCGTCACCCGCATCGCCTACGACGACCGCCGCGTCAGCCTGCGCCTCGACTCGGGTGAGTCGCTCACCGCCGACCGCGCCATCGTGACGGTGCCCCTTGGGGTGCTGAAGTCCGACGCCCTGCGGTTCTCCCCCGCCCTGCCCTATGCCCACCAGCACGCCATCTCGACGCTGCAGACGGGCGTCGTCGACGTGGTGTGGCTGCGCTTCGACGAGGCGTTCTGGCGCACGGGCTCGGCGGAGGGGGAGGTGCCTGCGGCGATGGACGCCCACCCCGGCGTGCTGACCGTGGTGGGCGAGCACTCGAGCGTGGCCTACTGGCTCGACCTCGTCGGCGCCTCGGGCGAGGCGATCCTCGTCGGCGTCATCGCATCGACGCAGGCGCTTCGACTGGAGCCGCTCGACGATCAGGCGTTCCTGGCGGCCGTGCTCGACGACCTCGCGCCCTACGCCACAGCGCCCGGTTGACGGCCACGAGCCCCGCCGTCACGGCGACGAAGATCGCCACCACGAGCAGGCAGTAGGCGGCGACGCCGAGCGCACCGCCCACCTGCGCCTCGTCGAGGAAGAAGTAGGGGTACCAGCCCACGTCGGCGCCGCGCACGAGCGTGTAGGGCAGCCACAGCGTGGGGTACACCAGCACCCAGCCCACGGTCGACCAGGGCACCGGCGGGTTCACCGCCATGATGCTGTCGGCCGTCCAGGCGATCACGGCGAGCGCGGGCACCACGAAGTGCAGCAGCGTGTCCGACCACGGAACGTCGATGCGGTAATCGCGGGTCGACGCCTGGCTCACGATGAGCCCGAACACGATGCCCGAGACGAGCAGGTACACGGTGACCATCGTGCGGAGGATGCCGAGCCATGGCGGGTCGCTCGGCGCCTTGAGCGCGTACCACGCGGCGATGCCCAGCGTGACGACCGCGATCATGGCCGACTGGATCGTGAAGTAGCTGAAGAAGTTCGCGGTGGCGAAGAAGCGGAAGCCCAGCACGTACTGGAAGTTGCCGATGATCGCGACGACCTCGAGCACCGCCACGAGCACCCGGAACACCCCGAGGGAACGACGCGCCCGCATGCCCGGAGCGAGGACTCCGTGGGTGCGGGCTGCCATGTGTCAACGCTACGCCCCGCCGCCGGGCGGCCCGTGCGGGCGTGCGGGCTAGTCCATCGGCCGGAGGATCCGGTCGAGGAACCTCCGCGTGCGCTCCTCGGTCGGCTTCGTGAAGATGTCGCCGGGGGCGCCCCGCTCGACCACCACGCCACCGTCCATGAACAGCACCTCGTCGGCGGCCTGCCGCGCGAAGCCGAGCTCGTGCGTCACCACCACCATGGTCCAGCCCTCGTCGGCGAGCTCCTTGATGACCGACAGCACCTCGCCGACCAGCTCGGGGTCGAGGGCGCTGGTGGGCTCGTCGAAGAGCAGGAGATCGGGCTTCAGTGCGAGCGCCCGCACGATGCCGACCCGCTGCTGCTGCCCGCCCGACAACTCGAATGGGTACGCGTCGCGCTTCTCGGCGAGGCCGACGCGGTCGAGCAGGGCGGATGCCTCGGCGATCGCCTGCGCCTTCGGCACGCGCTGCACCCGGATGGGACCCTCGACCACGTTCTGCAGCACCGTCATGTGCGGGAACAGGTTGTGCTGCTGGAACACCATCGCCGACCGGTCGCGCAGGGCGAACCGCGCGCCCTTCGGGAGCGGCTTCGCGAAGTTCAGCTCGGGGCCGCCGGTGAACGCGATCGTGCCGCCGTCGGGCGTCTCGAGCCCGTTCAGCGAGCGCAGCACGGTGGTCTTGCCCGACCCGCTGGGGCCGATGAGCACGACCACCTCTCCGCGTCGCACGTCGAGGTCGATCGAGCGCAGCACCTCGTTGTCGCCGAACGACTTGCGGATGCCGCGGGCCGTCAGCAGCGGCGAGTCGTCGGGCGCGGCCTTCGGAGCGAGCGGGTCATTCGGAGCGAGCGGATCGTTCGGCGCGAGCGGATCGTTCGGCGCGAGCGGCTCGCCCGCGGCATCCGGACCCTGCTGCAGCGGGTCGTCACTGGGCGACATAGCGGTCGAGCCTCCTCTCGAGGGCGTTCTGGCCGCTTGAGAGGGCGAGGCAGAACAGCCAGTAGATGAGCGCCGCCTCGAGGTAGAGCAGCATGAAGTCCTGCGTGAACGCGGCGATCTCCTGGGAGACGCGGAACAGCTCGGTCACGAGGATCAACGACGCGAGCGACGTGTCCTTCACGAGCGAGATGAACGTGTTCGACAGCGGGGGCACCGAGACCCGCGCGGCCTGCGGCAGGATGATGCGGCGCAGCGTGGTCGCGTTCGACATGCCGATCGTGTAGCCGGCCTCCCACTGCCCCTTGGGCACCGAGAGGATCGCCGCCCGGATGATCTCGGCGGCGTACCCGCCCACGTTGAGCGAGAACGCGGCGATGGCGCTCGGCCACGGATCGATGACGATGCCCACGGCCGGAAGCCCGTAGAAGATCACGAACAGCTGCACGAGCAGCGGCGTGCCGCGGATCACCGACACGTAGAACCGGCCGATGGCCGAGAGCACGCGGTTCTTCGAGAGCCGGGCGAGCGCCACCGCGAGCGCGATGACGAGTCCGATCACGAACGAGGCGAGCGCGAGCGGGATGGTGCCGCTCAGCCCGCCCCACACGATCGGCCAGAACGATTCCAGGAACAGCTGCCAGCCGGATGCCACGGCGACACCCCCTTCGAGACGACGGGCGCGAGCCTACTCCACCTGCCCCCTACTGGGAGACGTCGGCCCCGAAGTACTTCTCGCCGAGCTCGGCGAGCACGCCCTCCTCGCGGAGCTGCGCGAGCGCGTCGTCGATCGCGGCCTGCAGTGCGGTCTTGTCCTTGGTGAGCGCGATGGCGCTGAGCGAGGGGTCGTCGGTCTCGGCGGCCACCTCGATGCCCGACTTCCCGTTGGTCTTCACGTAGTCGAGGTAGGTGAGCTTGTCGTTGATGGTGGCGTCGACGCGACCCTGCTCGAGCAGGGCGACGGCCTGCGCCCAGCCCTCGACGGCCTCGACGTTCGCGCCCGACTCCTGGGCGAGCTCGTACCAGTTGCTCGTCAGCGACTGCGCGGTGGTCTTGCCGGCGAGGTCGTCGAAGCTCGAGATGGAGGTGTCGCCCTCCTTGACCACGATCACGCCGGGCGAGACGGTGTAGGKCTCGCTGAAGAGGTACTGCTCCTCGCGCTCGGGGTTGATCGACACCTGGTTCGCGATGGCGTCGAAGCGGCCGGCGTCGAGGCCCGCGAAGATCGCGTCCCACTGGGTCTCCTCGAACTGCACCTCGAGCCCGAGCTTGTCGGCGACCGCCTCGGCGACCTCGACGTCGTAGCCGGTCAGGTCGCCGTTGCCGTCCTCGTGGAAGCTGAAGGGGCGGTAGGTGCCCTCGGTCGCAACGGTCAGCGTGCCGGCCTTCACCAGTCCGTACTCGTTGTCGGATGCGGCGTCGCTCGAGGCCGGGGCGCCCGAGGAGCAGGCGGCGAGGGCGAGGGCGGCGGCGGATGCGGCGACGAGGCCGAGCAGGGTGCGGGCGCGTGACATGCGGTGGTGCTCCGTTCGTGACGTTCGTGACGTTGGCGTGATGCCGGATGCTTCGTTCGGTCGCTCCGGCGGAACGAGTCCAGCACGCCGGCGACCCCCGGGTGAAACCGCATGACGCCGCGTTGCATTCCGGATCCGGCGGGAATCGGGACGGATGTCACGGGGACGCGCCGGAGAATGCACATGCTGCGCATGGCATACACGCCGGGAGGTGTCGTGCGCAACCCTCGCCGCCCATCTCCGCCGGTCGATAGAGTGACGGGCGTCGTGGGAGTCCCCTCCCACGTCGCGGTGCCCCCCACACCAACCGAAGGAATTCCATGATCACGCTGTCCTGGCTCCTCATCCTCGCCCTCGTCGGTGGCGCGCTCGCCCTCGTCGACGGCATCTGGCGACTCCGTGCACGCGGTGGCTCGACGATCGTCGGCGTCATCGAGGTCATCGTCGCCGCGCTGTTCCTGCTGTCGCTGTTCATCCCGGGCATCCCCTGGGGTCCGATCGTCCTCGGCGTCGCGACGCTCATCGCGCTCGTCGTCGCCCTGTTCGCGGGCGGGCGCACCGGCCGCGGCGTGACGATCGCCGCGATCGTCGTGATCGCGATCTGGCTCGTGCTCGTGAACCACTGGCTGGTCATCCCCGGCGTCAACTGAGCGCCGGCACACGTCGAGGCGGCCGTCCCCTGGTGGGGGCGGCCGCCTCGTTCGTCGTCGTGGCGCGACTAGCAGAGGG
>NZ_JBFUCL010000294.1:0-4763 GCF_056405255.1 Agromyces sp. P1_H4
CCAGCGGGTCGACCGCGATGACCGCGCGGTCGAGCGCGTCGTGCGCCTCGGTGAGCTTGCCCGTGCCGGCGCCGAGGTCGAGCACCCGAACCGCGTCGCCGACCAGCCAGGCGACCGCCTCGACCGGGTAGCCGGGCCGCGACTGGTGGTACACGGATGCCGCGGCGCCGAACGAGCGCGCACTGCGCACGGTCGCGGGGTCGGCGGGGTCGGCGACGAGCCCAGGTGCGTTCGCCGCACCAGGGGCGGGAGTGGATGCCGCAGCCGAGGCGGCACYGGATTCGGGAGTGGGTGCGTCGGTCATGCCGTGATCGCCATGCGCTCGATGGCCGACCCGTCGGGCGTCAGTCGGAACGTGAAGGTGGACGGGCCGTTGAACCCGCCGCCGCCGACGTCGGCGAGCACGACGATCTCGCTCCCGCCCACCCGCACGTCGGTGACCGAGAAGGTCTGCTGCACGCCGATCGACTCGCGGCGGCTCCACTCGGCGATCTCCTCGGCACCACGGAACTCGCGGCCCCAGTCGTCGATGACGCCGTCGTCGTCGAAGGCGGCGACGAAGCGGGCGAGGTCGCGGGCGTTGGTGGCGGCGAACGCCTCCGCCACCGGTGGGGGCAGGTCGGTCATCCGGTCTCCTCGCCTCGCGGCACGCCGTCGTCGCGGCGCGTACCGGTGCCATTCCACGCCCTGGCCGCGGCATCCGTCAACCCGTTCGGCGCCGATCGCCGACGCGCGGCGCGACGCGCCCGGCCGTGTCGGAACCGCGTGCGACGATGCACGCGTGCCAGTGGACTTCACCGCGATCGACTTCGAGACCGCCAATTCGTCGAGCGCATCGGCCTGCTCGGTGGGGCTGGTGAAGGTTCGCGACGGGCGGGTCGTCGACCGGGTGCACTGGTACATCCGGCCGCCGTTCCCGCACAACGACTTCTCGGAGTGGAACATCCGCATCCACGGCATCACGCCGCAGATGGTGGCGGATGCCCCCGGCTGGGCCGAGCACCTGCCCGCGCTGCGCGAGTTCGCCGGGCACGACGTGCTCGTCGCCCACAACGCCGGGTTCGACATGGCCGTGATCGCGAAAACCTCCGAGGCGATCGGCGTGGCCGTGCCCGACTATCGCTCGCTCTGCAGCCTGCAGGTCGCCCGCAAGACGTACCACCTCGAGTCGTACCGGCTGCCCGTCGCGGCGATGGCCGCCGGCTTCGAGGACTTCTCGCACCACGACGCGCTCGCCGACGCCGAGGCGTGCGCCGCGATCGTGGTGCACGCCGCGAAGCGCCACGAGGTCGACGACCTCGACGGCCTCGCACACGTGACGCGGGTGCGGTTCGGGGCGATCGGTCCCGTCGCCACGGGCGAGCAGCGGGCGATGCACGGCCCGATGGCGCTGCAGTAGCGGCGGCACGGGCGCATCCGCGCCCGGCCGGGGCCGTGCCCGGGCGATGTCGGCGGCCGCTGCGACACTGTGGACATGGAGATCCTGCTGGTGGTCATCGGCCTCGTCGTCGGCATCGCGCTCGGCGCGCTCGCCGTCTGGTTCAAGTTTGGGCGGACCGCTGTCTCCGGTGATCCTCAGCTGTCTTCGACGATTCGCGATGCGGTCCGAGCCGGCGGCGGCGAGCTCCGTCAAGATCTTGCGACGCAGCGAAGCGAACTGAGCCAGAAGCTCGGCGATGTGCAACTGCAGCTCGACCAACGACTCCAATCCACGGCCATCACGCAGGCTGAAGAGCTCCGGCGTGAGCGAGAGAGCCGCAAGATGTCGTCTGACGAGCTCCGCACCACGGTCGACCGCTCGCTCGCAGAGCTGTCCGAGAAGTTCCACACCTCCTCGAAGTCCTCGCTTGAGGCCCAGACCGAACTCAAGACCGCCGTCGAGGCTCGGTTCGACGCACTTCGCCGCGCGAACGACGACAAGCTCGAGCAGGTACGCACCACGGTCGAGAAGCTGCAGAACGCCATGTCAGACTCCCTGGCACTGAACGCCGAGCGGGTCCAAGCCCTCACGGACGCGAACAGCGCAAAGCACGTCGAGCTCCAGCAATCGATGCGCGACGAACTCGACAAGCTCCGCACCGGCAACGAGGCGAAGCTCGAGAAGATGCGCGAGACCGTCGACGAGAAACTGCAGGGCACGCTCGAGAAGCGGCTCGGTGAATCGTTCGCACTCGTGAGCGAGCGCCTCGAGCAAGTGCAGGCCGGACTGGGCGAGATGAAGACCCTCGCAACGGACGTCGGTGGTCTGAAGCGCGTGCTCACGAATGTGAAGAGTCGCGGTACGTGGGGCGAGGTTCAGCTTTCCCGCCAGCTCGAAGATCTCCTCACCCCCGAGCAGTACGACCAGAACGTCGCCATCCGCCCGGGCTCGCGCGAAAACGTCGAGTTCGCCGTGAAGCTGCCGGGCCGCGGAGACGACGACCGTCCCGTGTACCTGCCGATCGACTCGAAGTTCCCCCAAGAGGATTACGAACGTCTGCTCGAGGCACAGGAGTCGGGAGAGAAGGGCGACATCGAGGTTGCCGCGAAGGCACTCGAGCGTGCGGTGCTCGCTCAGGCCAAGACGATCGCGGAGAAGTACATCGAGCCTCCGCTCAGCACCGACTTCGCGATCATGTATCTGCCGACCGAGGGGCTGTTCGCCGAGGTCGTGCGGCGGCCCGGCCTGGCGAGCCGCCTGCAGAACGACCTCCGCATCCTCATCACCGGACCCTCCACGCTTGCCTCGCTACTCAACAGCCTCCAGATGGGCTTCCGCACGCTGGCGATCGAGAAACGAAGCTCCGAGGTATGGCAGGTGCTCGGAGCAGCGAAGGCCGAGTTCCAGAAGTACGGACAGGTCTGGGATCGGCTCGGTAAGCAGCTGCAGACGGCGCAGAACACCGTGACTGCGGCGGGCCAACGTACAAGGGCCATCGAACGCAAACTCCGGGACGTCGAACTCGTCGAACTTCCGAGCGCCGAGGTTTCCCCGGTCCTCGAGGCACTGATCTCCGGGGTCGATGAGACCTCCCTCGAGATCGCCGAACCGGCCGACGATGCCTTCGCGGCCGACATCGACCCCGAGATCCGTTCGATCTGAAGTCCATGTAGTCGCGCCGCGTCAGCGCGACGGAATGGTCAGTCCCGACGCTGCGCGGGCAGTGTGCGGAGGATCTCAGGGTCCACGTTGCGCCGTTTCAGGCGGATGGGGCGCACGACGACGACGTCCTCGACCACCTCGAGCTCTGCTGGAGCCTCGATGCGAAGGTCGGCCACGGCGTCGGCGAACCGGAGTCGTGCAGAAGCACGGTCCGCCCTTGCCTCCTGGCGCAACACGCGTTCGCGCGCCTCCCTCCCGTCGGGTGCCGAGAGCTCGTCGTCGACACCGACGAAGGTATGGCCGTGCACCGCCCGCCCCGTCTCGGGGTCATACAGCACGCTCACTCGGTGACGGGTCTCGACCCGATCGCTGCTCGCCGTCTCGTCGATCATCGATCCGCTCCTCACCAGAAGTTGCGTGCCACGCGTCCGCGGGCGAACGAGTTGACCACGAACATTCGCACGCTCACGCTCGTGACGCCGTCCCGAGCGACCACGGGCGGACCGTCGTCACCGAAGTTCTCGACCCCGCTGTCGCTGACGATCTGCGAGACGCCGAAGCGCGCGAAGGTGCCGTCATCGTCATCGACGCTGTTCACGGAGGTCAGCGCGACCTCGACGACCGTGCGCCCGGGATGCGTGACCTGGAAAGTCCAGGTGTGCGTGTACACGCCGCTGCTGGACGCCCACGGCGAATTCAGCGATTGCCCCTGCATGCCTCGGGTCTACCAGCTCCCGCAGCATGCCGGAGCTTCACTGCGCGATGAGGCTGAGCACGTTGCCCGAAGGGTCGCGGAACCAGCAGATGTCCGGACCTTGACCAGACTTCGACCCCCAGGCAATGCCGCGTTCATCGGTGCCGAACGAGTGCGGGTCGCTGTAGATCTTCGTCACGACACCGGCGGCGTTCAGATCGTCGACCGTGCGCGAGAGGTCGGCGACCTCGAAGTTCAGGATCGTGAACGACGCGGGCTCGTGATCGACCTTCGGATACACGAACACGCCCTGGCCCGACGGCAACGTCAGCCTCAGCCCGCCCATCGAGTCCTCGACCCCCAGTCCGAGCACGTCGCCGTAGAACGTCCGGGCCGCGTCAACGTCGTGCACGCTGAAGCCCGGGAACGCATCGTTGATGTCCACTATCGGATCCCCCTCGTTCGCGCCCACCCTCGCACACACGGCACCCTCGCGTCGAGGCCGAAGCGCCGCAACCGTCACTCGCGGAGCGGTTCGTCGGCCGGCGCACGCGAATGCGGCTCGTCCGCCGGCGCTTCGAACCCGGCCGCCGCCTCGGCCCCGGTCACCGCGTCGACGTCGGCGTGACCGTCGAGCGGATGCGCCAGCTCGTCGTCCTTCAGGCGTGCGAGCGCCAGCGTGGCGAACGCGAGGAACGGCGGCACCAGCCCGGCGATGAGGAACGCCGGCGCGAGCCCGATCGCCTCGCCGACGGGACCGGCGACCGCCATCGAGATGGGCATGAGCGCGAGCGAGACGAAGAAGTCGAGGCTCGACACCCGGCCCAGCATCGAGGGCGGCACGCGCCGCTGCAGCAGCGTGCCCCAGACGACCTGGGCGCCGTCGAACAGCACGCCGACGATGAAGAGGGCGATCACCATGACCCACAGCCACGAGGTGAGCCCGATGATCGCGAGCGGCACGCAGCCGACGCCCCACGCCAGGAT
>NZ_JBFUCL010000295.1:0-4746 GCF_056405255.1 Agromyces sp. P1_H4
CGCGCCACGCCGATGTCAATGCGATCGACCTCGTGGGCGCGGGTGCGCTCGACTGGATCTCCCTCGAGATCGATGCGGCCGACACGCTGAAGCGCGTGATGCGCCCCGAGTCCGGTCCTGACGCGGCCGCTCCGGCGCTCGGCCGCATCAGCGCGTTCACCGAGACCAAGACCGTCTGGCACACCAAGAGCCTGAGGTAGCCATGAGCGGCCGCGACGGGGCATCCGACGAGCGTGGGCGACTGGTCGCCGACCCGTTCGACTACCGCGTCACGAAGCAGGGCGGCGTGATGGTGTCGCGCGGCGGCCGGGTCGTCATGACGGTGGGCGGGTCGGATGCCGCACGGCTCATCGTGGCCCTGCAACGCGCGGACGATTCACAGGCGCAGCACCTGCTGGCGCGCGCGACGGGCAACTATCGTCGAGGGAACGAACGGGCCTGACCGACGTGCGGGCCCGGAACGGGGGTCCACGTGCGCGTGCTCGTCACCGGCGCGACCGGCTACATCGGCGGCCGGCTCGTTCCGCGCCTGGTCGAGGCCGGCCACGACGTCAGGGTGCTCGTGCGCCGGGCGGATCGGCTGCGGGACGTCCCGTGGGCGGCATCCGTCGACGTCGTCGAGGGCGACCTCGTGGACCGTGCGGCGGTGGACCGCGCGATGGAGGGCGTCGAGGTCGTCTACTACCTCGTGCACTCGATGGGCGGACGCGGCGACTTCGAGGCGTCCGAGCTGGCCATCGCGCGCRACGTGGCGGCGTCGGCGCGCGAGCACGGCGTCGGCMGCATCGTGTACCTCGGCGGCCTCCACCCCGAGGGCGTGGCGCTGTCGCGGCACCTGCGATCGCGGATGCAGGTGGGGGAGATCCTCCTGGCGTCGGGGGTGCCGACGATCGTGCTCCAGGCGGGCGTGATCATCGGATCCGGATCCACGTCGTTCGAGATGATCCGCCACCTCACCGAGGTGCTGCCGTACATGCCGGCACCTCGGTGGGTGCGCAGCTTCATCCAGCCGATCGCCGTGCGCGACGTGCTGCACTACCTCCTGCGCGCCGCGGAGGTGCCGCCCGAGGTGAACCGGGCGTTCGACATCGGCGGACCCGACGTCTTCCGGTACGGGCAGCTCATGAACGGCTACGCGGTGGAGGCGGGGCTGCCGCAGCGTCCGATCGCCGCGCTGCCGGTGCTCACGCCGTGGCTGGCCGGACAATGGGTGAACCTCGTCACGCCGATCCCGCGGCGGCTGGCCGTTCCGATCATCGAGTCGTTGCAGTTCGACTGCGTCATGCGCGAGCACGACATCGACGCCGTCATCCTGCCGCCGCCCGAGGGGCTGCTGCCCTACCGCCGCGCGGTGCGGCTGGCGCTGGAGCGTGAGCGCGAGGGCGAGGTGGAGACGAGCTGGCGCAACGCCGAGGTCGAGGGGGCACCGAGCGACCCCCTGCCGAGCGATCCCGACTGGGCGGGCCACACGGTCTACGTCGACGAGCGCTCCCGTCGATCGTCGGCCCCGCCTTCCTCCCTCTGGCGCGTCATCGAGGGCGTGGGCGGGGAGAACGGCTGGTACTCGTTCCCACTCGCGTGGGCGCTTCGGGGGTGGGTGGACAAGCTGACCGGCGGCGTGGGCCTCCGCCGCGGCCGGCGCGATCCCGACACGCTGCATGTCGGCGACGCCGTCGACTTCTGGCGGGTCGAGGCCATCGACCGGGGACGATTCCTCCGGCTGCGCGCCGAGATGCGGGTGCCGGGGCGCGCCTGGCTGGAGCTCGGCGCCGCCGCGGCATCCGATGGCGGCTCCGACTACCGGCAGCGGGCGGTCTTCTTCCCCAAGGGACTGGCCGGCCGCCTGTACTGGTGGGCGATCCTGCCGTTCCATGGCGTGATCTTCTCGGGCATGGCGAATCGCATCACGGCGGAGGCCGAGGCGGAGGCGACTGGCGAGGCGACCGCCGACGCGCAGGCCGACGCGACCCCCGAAGAAGTGGTAACGAAACGGTAACGACGTTGCTAGAGTGACCTGCACCGCGGCGCGACGGCGCGCCCGGTGGGAAGGCCCGACTCCCGTGACCCGCACGCCCGCTGCGCTCGCCCCCACGACCGCACCGTCCGTTCGCCTGCCGCGCCCCGTGACCGGGACCCGACGGTTCGGACGGCTCGAACGGTTCGAACGGTTCGCGCATCCGCCGCGCCGCGCCGTGCGCGTGGCCTGCGCGCTCGTCGGCACCATCGCCATGGCGGCCGTGCTCCTCGTCGCGACCACGCCCACGACCGCGTCGGCCGTCGACGTGTTCGGCGCCCTGCGGCTCCCGGGCGATGCGGCCTTCATCGTCGGCCACCGCGGCGACCGTGCCGAGGCCCCCGAGAACACCATGCCCTCGCTCGAGCTCGCCATGGACGACCTCGCCTTCGTCGAGACCGACGTGCAACTCACTCGCGACGGCGTGCCCGTGCTCTTCCACGACACCACCCTCGAGCGTGTGACGGGAGACCCGCACATGGTCGGGGAGCTCGACCTCCAGCAGCTGCGGCGGCTCGACGTGGGCGCCTGGTACGGCCCCGACTACGCGGGCGAGCGGATGCCGACGCTCGACGAGTTCCTCACCGCGCTCGCCGCCCGCGACGACGCCCGTGCGCTCGTCGAGCTCAAGGCCGACTGGCGTGCCGACGAGGTGCGCACCGTGGTGGGCCTCATCGAGCAGCACGGACTGCGGGGCCGCGTGGTGCTGCAGAGCTTCAGCCTCGAGACGCTGTTCGCGCTGCAACGGGTCTCGCCCACGACCCCCCGCATCATGCTGATCCGCGAGCTGCCCGCCGATCCGGTGCCGCTCGCGGAGCGGCTCGGCATCATCGGCTTCGGCACGACGGCGGCCTCGGTGACGGCGGTTCCCGGAGCCCTCGACGCCCTCCACGAGGCCGGCGTCGCAGTGCTCTGCTACACCCTCAACACGCACGAGCGGTGGCAGGAGGTGAGTGCGCTCGGGGTCGACGGCATCATCACCGACCAGCCGAGCGACCTCGACGAATGGCTCGCCGTGACGGCGCCGGGGACCTGAACCGCGCCCGAGGATCAGTCCAGCTCGAGCCCGAGCTGCTCGGCTGCCGCCGCGAACACCGCGTGCATGCGCTCGGAGAACAGCACGAACCGCACCAGTGCAGGGGCGGCATCCGCACCGCCCGTGGTCTCGAGCGCGACGAGGGCGGCGTCGTCGGCGGGCCATCCGTAGATCCCGGCGGAGATCGCCGGGAACGCGACGGATGCCGCGCCCAGGCCGGCCGCCAGCCCGAGCGACTCGCGGTACGCCGACGCCAGGAGCCGCCGCCGGGCCGCCTCCTCGGGCCCCGGCCCCGGCCAGTCGGGGCCGTCGGTGTGGACGTCCCACCGCGCGTGCAGGTTCCCGGCCCCCGTCGCGACCGCCCGACCGGTCGGCAGACCGTCGGGCAGCACGGTGGCCCGGAGCTCCCGGCACTCCGCCAGGATCGAGGGGCCGCCGGCGCGGTGGATCGCCCCGTCGACGCCGCCGCCGCCGAGCAGGCTCGAGTTCGCCGCGTTCACGATGGCGTCGACGTGCTCGGCGGTGAGGTCGCCGGTGACGAGTTCGATCCGCGGCATCCGCTCGGCTACCCGCGGTTGTTGGAGAGCTCGAAGATGCGCAGCAGTTCGGCGACGGCCGCGTCGCGCTGGTCGCCGCCGGCCTCGTACATCTCGGTCACGTGCGTGCGGAGGTGATTCTCGACGAGGAGCTTGTTGAGCGAGCCCAGCGACTTCTGCACCGCCAGCGACAGCGTGATGATGTCGACGCAGTAGTCCTCGTTCTCGATCATCTTCTCGATGCCGCGCAGCTGGCCCTCGATGATCTTCGTGCGGTGCAGGGCGCGCTTCTTGATGTCGTCGATCACCGGATCAGGATACTCCGCGTCCTCCGATACCCGGCCGGGTATCCCCGAACGCGGGATCGTCGCCCCGGCCGAGCGGGCGCTAGCGTGGCCTCATGATCCGTCGTTCCGGCCGCGCCGTCGCGTCCGCCCTCGCCGCGCTGGGCGCCGTGGCATCCCTCGCCGCCCTCGCGCTCGCAGGCACGCCAGGTGCCCCCGCCGCCGCTGCGACCACGGTCACGACTGTCGGGCATGAGGCGACGATCTCGCCGGTGTCGTCGGTGCCCGCGGGCGTCGACGACTTCACGTTCGCGTCGTTCGACGCGGTCTACGAGCTCGGGCGCGACGCGGCGCGGCGATCCACCCTCGCCACGACCGAGACGCTCGTGGCGCAGTTCCCCGAGTTCGACCAGAACCACGGCATCCGCCGGGCCATCCCGATCGACTACCAGGGGCACCCGACCGACCTCCGCATCGAGTCGGTGACCGATGCCACGGGCTCGCCGCGCTCGTACGAGGCCGAGGCCGACGACGACGGCGAATTCCTCCTCGTGACCATCGCCGCCGACGGCTTCGTGCACGGCGAGCAGACCTATGTCATCCGCTACACGCAGCACAATGTGACGCTCGAACCCGACGACGCGACGATCGACGAGTTCTACTGGGATGTCAACGGCACCGGCTGGGCGCAGCCGTTCGGCCGCGTCAGCGCGGAGCTGCGCATGTCGCCCGAGGTCGCCGAGGGCTTCGCCGGCGACACCGCGTGCTACCGGGGAGGGGCGGGCTCGACGACGCCGTGCGATTCGCTGGCGGTGACGGATGCCGCGCCGCCGGCGGTGCTCGCCACGGCGGTCGCCCACGGCCCCTACGAGAACC
>NZ_JBFUCL010000296.1:0-4713 GCF_056405255.1 Agromyces sp. P1_H4
ACCGTCAGCCGGCCGGCGAAGCGCCGTACCTGCTCGGGCTCGTCGGCCGCCTGGTCGAGCGCTTCGGCGAGCAAGCTCACCGACGCGATCGGCGTCTTCAGCTCGTGGCTGATGTTCGCGACGAAGTCGCGTCGCACCTCGTCGAGCCGATGCGCCTCGGTGCGGTCCTCGGCGAGGAGGAGGACGAATCGGGTGCCGAGGCGCGCCACGCGGACGCGCAGCCTGATGGTGCCCTCGCCGTAGGGCCCTCGCGCGACGTCGATCTCCTCGACCACGGCCTCGCCCGTGCGTCGCACGCCGGCGACGAGGTCGAGGAGCTCGGGATGCACGAGCGCCTGCTGGCGCACGAGGCCCATGGCCAGGGYACCGGGCGAGGCCCTGAGCACGTTGTTCGACGGATCGAGCACGACGCCCGCCGACTCGAGCACCTCGAGCACCTGGTCGATGCCGTCGGGGATGGTGGGCGCGACCACCCTCGCCGCACTCGATCCGCGCCGTTCGGCGATGTGCAGCACGATCATGAAGGCGGCGCCGATGAAGACGCCGAAGGCCAGCGCCGTGAGCACCAGCCACATGGAGTCCATGGGTTCACCCTAACCAGTGCGATCGGCTGCTCCGCCCGCTGCGCCCGGCCCCCCGGCGGTAGGTTAACGAGTGTTCAGGCTCCCGGTACCTGTTGTTCACCCGTCGCGGGGATGATGTCCGGGGCCGGATGAGACCGGTGCGTCCGCGCGCGCTTCGGCGCCGGACCGAACAGACAAGGATTTCCACATGCGTGAGGTGTTCCAGCAGGAACTGCGCGAGGTGCAGGACCGACTCGTCGAGATCGCCGAGCTCGTGGCCATCTCGATCGAGAAGGCCACGCGGGCGTTCAACGAGTCCGACGTGAGCCTGGCCGAAGAGGTGATCGCCGAGGACCCGCGCATCGACCAGGCCACGTTGGCGCTCGACGAGCACGCGGTCACCATCCTCGCGCGGCAGCAGCCCGTCGCCCGAGATCTCCGCATCGTCGTGAGCGCGCTGCGCATCAGCGCCTCGCTCGAGCGCATGGGCGACCTGGCGACGCACATCTCGCAGCTCGCCCGCTACCGGTTCCCCGACAAGGTGGTACCCAAGTCGCTGCGCGGCACCTTCGCCGAGATGGGCGCGCTCGACGTCGAGATCTCGCAGAAGCTCGCCGAGCTCCTGCGCAGCGAGGACGTCAACCTCGCCGAGGAGATCCGCAACGAGGACGACAAGGTCGACGCGCTGCACCTCTCGGTCTTCGACCGGGTGCTGGGCGAGAAGTGGAAGGGCGAGGCCGTCGACACCGTCGACGCCACGCTGGCGAGCCGCTACCACGAGCGGTTCGCCGACCACGCGGTGGCCATCGCGAAGATGGTGCAGTACCTCGCGACCGGCGACTGGGACCCCGAGAAGTCGGCGGCCTCGTCGCTCTGAGCCGAGACCGCGCGACGAAGGGCGGGGGATGTCGCATCCCCCGCCCTTCGTCGTGTGCCGGTGCGGCTACTTCTTGCCCTGGGCGGCGACGGCGGCCGCGCCCGCCGCGGCGGCCTCGGGGTCGAGGTAGCGGCCGGGCTCGAGCGGCATGTAGTCGTCGCCCAGCTCGTACACGAGCGGGATGCCGGTGGGGATGTTGAGCTCGGCGATGTCGTCGTCGGAGATCCCGTCGAGGTGCTTCACGAGGGCGCGGAGCGAGTTGCCGTGCGCGGTGACCAGCACCGTCTTCCCGGTGGCGAGGTCGGGGATGATGTCCGACTCCCAGTACGGGAGCATTCGCGCGATGACGTCCTTCAGGCACTCGGTGCGCGGCAGCTCGTCGTCGGCGAGGTCGGCGTAGCGGGGGTCGCCGACCTGCGACCACTCGGCATCGTCGGCGAGCACCGGCGGCGGGACGTCGAAGGATCGACGCCAGAGCTGGAACTGCTCGGGACCGTACTTCTCCAGCGTCTCGGCCTTGTCGAGCCCCTGCAGCGCGCCGTAGTGACGCTCGTTGAGCCGCCAGGAACGGCGCACGTCGATCCAGGCGCGGTCGGCGACGTCGAGGGCGATGTTCGCGGTCTGGATGGCGCGGGTGAGCACCGAGGTGTGCTGCACGTCGGGCAGCACCCCGTGCTCGACGAGGAGCTCGCCGGCGCGCTTCGCCTCCTGGAGGCCGAGTTCGCTGAGTCGCACGTCGACCCATCCGGTGAACAGGTTCTTCTGGTTCCATTCGCTGTTGCCGTGGCGCAGCAGCACGAGCGTGTGAGGCATGGGGAACAGCCTAGCCGCGGCGGCATCCGTGGCCCGCGCTGCGAGACCTCCCGCGTCGCCCTGCGAGACTTGGGGCATGCCCGTCGGATCGATCACGCGCGGCACGACGAACACCAACCGGCTGCGCCGCGTCGACCGGTGGATCGCCGCGCAGCCCGCCCTCCTGCACGCCGCCGACCCCTTCGTCGTCGACCTGGGCTTCGGCGCGAGCGCCGTGACGACGTTCGAGCTCGCCGCACGCGTCATCCGGTCGCGCCCCGACGTCGAGGTGCTCGGCCTCGAGATCGACCCGGCGCGGGTCCGCACCGCGCGTGAGCAGCTCGACCGCATGCGCGCCGGCGACGGGCACTTCCCCGCCGGCCTGCCCGTCACGTTCGGCCTCGGCGGCTTCGAGGTGCCGACACCCGACGCACGCCGTCCCGCGGTGATCCGCGCGTTCAACGTGCTCCGGCAGTACGACGAGGCGCAGGTCGACGCGGCCTGGCGGCGGATGTCGGCGCGCCTCTCGCCCGGCGGCCTCGTGGTCGAGGGCACCTGCGACGAGCTCGGCCGGGTGTCGAGCTGGGTGGGCGTCACGGCCGAGGGGCCRCGCACCTTCACGATCAGCCTGCGCCGGTCGGGCCTCGAGCGGCCCTCGATCGTCGCCGAGCGGCTGCCGAAGGCGCTCATCCACCGCAACGTGCCCGGCGAGCGCATCCACGAGCTGCTCGCGACCCTCGACCGCGCCTGGCGGGTGCACGCGCCGATGTCGGTCTACGGCGGCTCGCAGCGGTGGATCGCCGCCGTGGCCACCCTCCGGCACGAGGGCTGGCCCGTGATCGGCGGGCCGCGTCGCTCGCGCCTCGGGGAGCTCACCGTGCCGTGGGACGCGGTCGCGCCCGTCTGAACGCCGAGTTCCCGCCTCAGTCGGCGGGGAGCAGCTCCCGCGCCCCGTCGAGGTCGAGCCCGGTCGCGGTCAACAGGTCGACGAGGTAGGGCCGCAGCGCGGTGATCGTGTTCCGGTCGCCGACCGGACCGTCGGGCAGGATCGCCACGGGATCGAGATGGCGCGCGATCTCGGCGAACGCCTGCCGCGCGATCGGCTGCGCCGACACGTCGCGCATCGAGTCGGCGAGCGGCCCCAGCGCCACCGCGACGCGAGCGTGCACGTCGGCGACCTCGGGCCGGGCTCGTCCGTCGCGCAGCACCCATTCGATCCGGCGCGCGATGATGCGCAGGTTCCTCGTCGCGAGGTCGAGCCCGCCGAGCATCACCCGCTGCCGCTCGAGGTCGAACTTCGCCCGATGCACGATCGGCGAGACGCGCGCGATCGCGAGGCCCGAGTCGACCGACGCCATCCACGCCTCGACGAGGGGCTGCGTCGCCCTGGCTCGCGAGAGCGCCCGGCCCGCGGCATCCGTGCTCCCCGACCGCAGCGCCTCGGCGAGCTCGCCGAGCACCGCCACGTGCTCGTCGATGAGGCGACGCCCCTCACGCGTGGCCGCGCGGTAGGGGTCGCGCGGGATGATCGCCGTCGCGGCGAGCGCGAATGCCCCGCCCACGATGGCGTCGACCGTTCGCACGAACGGGCCACYGGCGGGCGCGGGCACGAGCATGACGAGCGAGCACTGCACGGCGGCCGCGATGGCGAAGGCCGCGTTCGCCGACACCAGCCGCGCGAGTGCGAGCGTGAGGGCCAGTGCCAGCGCGTACTGCCAGATTCCGGCGCCGAACGCGAGCAGCAGCACCTCGGCAAGCACGATGCCGAGGGTCATCGCGACCACGGTCTCGAGCACCCGCACGGGACGGGCGTCGCGCACGAAGCCGAGCGCGGTGATCGCGACGATCGCCGCGATCAGCGGCTGGGCGTGGCCGAGCACGAGCGAGGCGAAGGCATACGCCGCGACGGCCGTGACGGTGATCTGCAGGATCGCGGGAAGGGAGTCGCGGACCCGGATCGAGCCGGCCGCGAGGCGCGCGCCGACCCGGCCCGAGGCGCTCACTTGCGGACGCCGAGCCTCGGCAGTCTGGGCACGTCGACGGCGGCACCGGCGTCGGCCGGGACGATCTCGACCTGTGCGGCGGCGACGTCGATGCCGTGGCTCTCGACGATGAGGGTCAGGTCCGCGGGCACCGCGCGCTTCACGACCGCCAGGGCCACCGGGCCGAGCTCGTGGTGCATGGCACTCGAGGTGACGTGGCCGACCTCGCGTCGCTGGGGCGCCTCGCCCTCGGCGGGTTCGGGCCGCACCTTCTCGCCCACCACGACGTCGCCGGGGGCGGGAAGCACCGTGTCGCTGCCGTCGAGGTGCAGGAGCACGAGGCGGCGCGGGGGCCGGCCGAGGTTCAGCACCTTGGCCACGGTCTCCTGCCCCTTGTAGCAGCCCTTGCCCAGGTCGACCGCGCTGCGCAGCCAGTCGAGCTCGTGCGGGATCGACTTCTCGTCGACCTCGGTGGCGAGCCTCGGCCGCCACGCCGCGA
>NZ_JBFUCL010000297.1:0-4701 GCF_056405255.1 Agromyces sp. P1_H4
CCGCAGCGACGCGTACGGCGAGGCGTCGCCGACGAAGATCCCGCCGAGGAGCGTCTTCGCGTCGTCGGTCATCACGAGCTTCTGGTAGAGCCCGCGAGCGGGGTCGGCGTAGACGATCTCGAGCGCCTGCTCCGTTCGCGCGAGCGCGTCGCCGAAGCTCGCGACGTCCACGCCCGACAGCTTCAGCTTCGTCGCATCGTCGACGCTCGTGAATTCGGCCGCGCCGCCGAGCAGCCGGTCGGCGACCACCTCGGCCATCGCGTTGGCCGGCGCGACGAGGCCGGTGCATCGGCCCTCGAAGCTCGCCACCTCGCCGATCGCCCAGATATGCGGTGCGGATGCCGCGCACGCCGTGTCGATGGCGACGCCACCGCGCGGCCCGAGCTCGAGCCCGAGGTCGCGGGCGAGTTCGTCGCGGGGGCTGATGCCGATGGCGAAGACGATGAGGTCGCAGTCGATGCGCCGGCCGTTGGTGAGCTCCACGGCGGTGACGGCGTCGCCCTCGACGGCCACGGCCGACGGGCGGGCGCCGAGGTGCAGGCCGATGCCCTGCCCGGCGATGATCCGTCCGAGCGCACGACCGGCGCCCTCGTCGAGCTGCGCCGACATGAGCCAGCCGCCCGAGTGCACGACGGCGGTGTGCGCTCCGAGCTTGGCGAGCCCGCCGGCCGCCTCGAGGCCGAGCAGGCCACCGCCCGCCACGACGACCTGCGCCGGTCGGCCGCGACGAGCCGCGAGGTCGCGGGTCTCGGCGACGAGCGCGTCGACGTCGTCGATGGTGCGGTACACCCGAGCGTGGGAGGAGCCGGGGAGGTCGGGGACGGCCGCGCTCGACCCGGTGGCGAGGACGAGCTCGTCCCAGTGCAGCTTCGTGCCGGCCGAGGTGGTCGCGGTGCGTGCCACCCCGTCGATGCCCGTCACGCGCTCGCCGGTGACGAGCCGGGTGTGCCCCTCGTCCCACATGCGGGTCGGCTCGAGGGTGAGGTCCGTCGCGGCATCCGCGAGTCTCGTGCTCAACGCGACGCGGTCGTAGGGCCGGTGCATCTCCTCGCCGACGACGGTCACTCGAAGGGTGCGCTCCGCGTCGCGGGCGTGCAGGCTGTCGGCGAGTCGGTGCGCGGCCGGTCCGCCGCCGACGATGAGGACGTCGCGCACGCCCGGGGTGGCGTGGGGGGTCTCGGTCATGGCTGCCTCCGTGGCTCGATTGATGGCGAGCGTACGGCCGGGGGGTTTCGGCCCTGTTACGTCGGGGTAACCGCATCCGCACCCGAACGCACGTCCGCCTCACCGCGATGTGAGGCGGGTTTCACCTCGGTGAAACACCTCGTGGGCGGGGGCGAAACACCCGGAACGTAGCGTCGTCCGCACGACGAGAGGAGCCGGGATGCCGCCGACGATCGAGATGACGACCACCTGGGAGCGCACATGCGAGGTCGACGACCTCGAACCCGGGTGGGGCGAGGTGGCCCTGCTTGGCACGCGACAGGTCGCCCTGGTGCGGCTCGCTGACGACGAGGTGTACGCCGTCGACCACTACGACCCGCACACGGGTGCGCCCGTCATGGCGCGCGGGATCGTCGGTTCCCGGGGCGACCGACCGACCATCGCCTCGCCGCTGCACAAGGAGGTCTACGACCTCGGCACCGGCGAGTGCTTCACCGACGCGGCGCTGACGCTCCGCACGTATCGCACGCGCATCGTCGGCGGAATGATCGAGGTCGAGCTCGACGGATGACGCGACCGACGAGGCGGGCGCTCAGCCGCGCTGGGTGAGCACGATCGGGTCGCCGTCCGTGATGGCGATGGTGTGCTCGGAGTGCGCACCGCGCGACCCGTCGGCGCTCCGCAGGGTCCAGCCGTCGGGGTCGGTGAAGATCCGGTCGGTCGTCTCCAGGAACCACGGCTCGATCGCGATCACGAGGCCCGGCTTCAAGGGCAGCCCGCGTCCGGGGCGGCCGTTGTTGGGCACGTGCGGGTCGCCGTGCATGGTGCGGCCCACGCCGTGACCGCCGAAGTCGGTGTTGATCGAGTAGCCCTCGGCCTTCGCCACGTCGGCGATGGCCCGGGAGATGTCGCCGATGCGGTGGCCGGGGCGCGCGGCGGCGATGCCGGCGTCGAGGGCGCGGCGCGTCGTGTCGATCAGGCGCAGGTCTTCGTCGCGTGCCGTGCCGACCACGATCGAGATCGCCGAGTCGGCGACCCAGCCGTTCACGGATGCCGCGAAGTCGAGGCTCAACAGGTCACCGTCGCGGAGGCGGTAGTCGTGGGGGAGTCCGTGCAGCACCGCGTCGTTGACGGAGGTGCACAGCACCTTGCCGAACGGGCTCGCTCCGAACGAGGGGTGGTAGTCGATGTAGCAGCTCTCCGCGCCGGCCGAGCGGATCATCTCGTGCGCCAGGGCGTCGAGCTCCAGCAGGTTCATGCCCACCGCGGCGGCCTTCGACGTCGCCTCCAGGACGCTCGCCACGAAGCGGCCGGCCGGACGCATCTGCTCGATCTCCGCCGGGGTCCTCAGTTCGATCACGCTCATCCTCTCCGAGACCATTCTGCCGGGTCCGCCCTGAGTGAACACCCGGCCCGCGCGCAGGCGCACGGCGTTACGCTGTGGGCATGCTGATCCGGCGGGCATTCCTCAGGTGGCTGGTGGCGGCGACGGTCGTGTTGCCGATCTGGCTCGCCGTGGGGTGGGCGGTCTTCGGCGGCGGCGGATGGGGCACCCTCGGTCTCATCATCACCGTGCCGGTGGCGTTCGTCGCCCTCGGCATCATCGCGCTCCTCGTGTGGGCGCGCCCCACCGTGCGTGCCGAGCGCGCCGCCTCCTGGACCGACGTGGCGGTGGTCGGCCTGTGGCACGCCTCGATCATCGGCATCGGCTTCTACGGCGATGCATCCGGATTCCTGGGCGTGGCCGCCATCCTCCTCGCCATCGGCGCGTTCTGGGCCGCGATCTGGCAGCTCGTCTCCGACGGCGCGCGACGCGTGCAGGCCACCATGGAGGAGTTCGAACGCGTCGCCACGGCGCAGTCCCGGCCCGCACCAGACGCACAGGGCGAGATGCCGGCGCGGCGCCCGCCCTTCGGCGACGACGACGGCGAGGTCATCGTCGTGCGCGAGGTGCGCGACTGACGCTGCAGCACCCGGCGTGGCATCCGTTCGCCCGCTTTGGCGTGCAGCGCCCCGGCATGGCACAATAGACGATTGTGCCGCCGCAGGACTCTGCCTCCGGGGAGGACGCACCGCGCGAGTGATCGCGCAGGCGGCACCACACACTTCCATCAATGATCCGCGTTCGACCGGTGGCGGGCGCAGAGAGCGAACCATCATGCACATCCTCGACCATGTCGACGCCGCGAGCCTGAGGTCGGATGTCCCCGACTTCCGCCCCGGCGACACCGTCAAGGTGCACGTCAACATCATCGAAGGCACGCGCTCGCGCATCCAGGTCTTCCAGGGCGTCGTCATCGGCCGCCAGGGCGAGGGCGTCCGCGAGACCTTCACCGTCCGCAAGGTCTCCTTCCAGGTCGGCGTCGAGCGCAAGTTCCCGGTGCACTCGCCGGTCATCGACCACATCGAGGTCGTGACCCGCGGTGACGTCCGTCGCGCGAAGCTCTACTACCTGCGCAAGCTCCGCGGCAAGAAGGCGAAGATCAAGGAGAAGCGCGACAGCTGATCCGTCGTCGCATCCGCCCGCGCGTCGCGAGCGGCACGGCATTCCGACCGAGCTCCCCACCCCTAGACTGGGTGGGGAGCTCGGGCGGTTAAATGACAGAAGAAATCAGCACCACGCGGACAGACCGCGCGGGCTCGGCGTCGGCACGCAGGAAACGGAGCACGCTGCTCTTCCTGCGAGACCTGCTCGTCATCTTCGTGGTGGCGGTGCTGGTCTCCTTCCTCATCAAGACCTTCCTCATCCGGTCGTTCTTCATCCCGTCGCAGTCGATGGAGCAGACGCTGGTGATGGACGATCGCATCATCGTCAACCAGCTGGTGCCCGAGGTGACGCCGATCGAACACGGCGACGTCGTCGTGTTCAAGGATCCGGGCGGCTGGCTCCCGGCCCGCCCCGAGACGGTGCAGCCGCCGCTCGTGGCCGCGATCGACTGGTTCCTCGCGTTCGTCGGGCTCTCGGCCCCCGACTCCAACGACCATCTCGTGAAGCGGGTCATCGGCCTGCCGGGCGACCACGTCACCTGCTGCAACGCACTTGGGCAGATGAGCGTCAACGGCGTTCCGCTCGACGAGCCGTACGTCGCGCTGCCGCCCGGCGAGACCAAGGTCTCCCGCGACGACTTCGACACCATCGTGCCCGACGACTCGCTGTGGGTGATGGGCGACAACCGCTACAACTCCAAGGACTCGCGCTACAACGGCGAGACGCCGCTCAAGGGCTTCGTGCCGATCGAGAACGTCGTCGGGCGCGCGTTCGTCGTGAGCTGGCCCATCGACCACTGGGCCTGGCTCGGCAACTACCCCGAGGTCTTCGAGGGCGTCGACGAGGGCACGGGCTGACATGTCGCCGACCGCGATCCCCAATCTCAAGGTCGAGCGCGAGCTGTTCGACACCGGGGCTCCCGTGGTGCTCGCCTGCGACGAGGTCGGCCGCGGTGCGCTCGCCGGGCCGGTCGCCGTCGGGCTCGTGCTCATCGAGGCGTCGGTGCGCCGGATGCCGGCCGGACTCCGCGACTCGAAGCTCATGACCGA
>NZ_JBFUCL010000298.1:0-4700 GCF_056405255.1 Agromyces sp. P1_H4
GCGCCATCTCGCTCGCAGCGCTGCGCCCCGACGGGCTCTCGGCCACGCTCGCCGAGCTGTCGCACCGCCTCGGGGCGTGGGTCGGCCTGGTCGACGCATCGGGGTCGCTCGACCGCGAGGCGCCGTCCGACGGACTGGGACAGCCGGCGCTCGGCGAGGTCGTCGGCGAGGCGCGCTCGATGCTGCGCCGCGGGCAGCGAGCCAGCCGCACCCTGGTCGCGGGCGACGCCGTGGGCGAGCCGCAGCGCCTCACCCTGCAGACCCTCGGCGCAGGCGGCGCCCTGCGCGGGGTGCTTGCCATCGGCGACTCCCCCCAACTCGACGCGGCGGGTCGCGAGGTGGTCAACGCCGTCATCGCCCTCGCCGGGCTGGCGCTCGAGCAGAACCGCACGCTCGACCGTGCGCGAGGGCACCTGCGAACCGGCCTGCTGCGCGGCATCCTCGCCGGCGACACCGAGCTCGCCGCGCGCGTGGCCGTCGAGATGTGGGGCCCGCTTCCCGCTGCGCCGTTGCGGGTCGCGGTGACGGATGCCGCTGCCGCCCACGTCGATCGCCTCACCGACCTGCTCGAGCTGCGGGTCGAGGAGCGCGGCGGGCGGCTCTTCTTCGGCCGCGACGAGGACACCGTGGTGCTCGTGCTCGAGGAGGCCGACGCCGGCCTCGCCGACGAGCTCGCGACCGAGTTCGGCCTGCCCGTGGGTGTCTCCGACGCGGTCGTCGCCGATGGCACGGCCATGGCGCACGAGCAGGCGCTGCGTGCGCTGGAGCGTGCCCGCGAGACCGGCTCGGGCGTCGTGGCGTTCGACGAGATCAGCCGCCAAGGCGTGCTCGCGTTCCTCGCCCGCACCGACGCGCGCGCGGTCGCGTTCGCCACGCTCGCGCCGCTGACCTCGCACGACGAGGCGAACGGCACCGCCCTCGTCGCCACGATGCGCGCCTGGCTCGAGCACGGCGGCCAGTTCGACGCGACCGCGCAGGCGCTGGGCGTGCACCGGCACACCGTGCGCAGCCGGGTCGCCCTCGCCGAGCGGCTGCTCGGGCGCGACCTCTCGGGGTTCCACGCCCGCGCCGACCTCTGGGCCGCACTGCTCGCGGTCGGCTGAGGGTGTCGGGAGCCTCGGGGAGCCCGCGACACGCCTCCCCATCCGCCGAGTGGTCGCGAATGGCGGCTTCGGCGGCGCTCGAACCAGCCGTTCCCGACCACTCGATGCACTTCGGAGCGCGCTGTGCGTGCCGCCGAACCCGAGAGGACGCTTTTGGTGGGTTGGGCGATGCCGGGACCCGCGAATCCTGTCCTCTCGAGGGAGACCGGCTGCACGCGACGGCACGGGGGCGGGAGCGGATGCGGCGGCGGGGGGCGGTCAGCGGGCCGGGGGCAGCTCGTCGAGGTCGTCGGGCCAGGCCAGCTCGCCCGACTCGAGCTCGGCGAGGAGCCCGGCCGTCCAGTCGCGCTCGGCGGCGAGGCGTGCGCGCTCGTACTCCGCCTCGACGAGGAGGATCCTCGGCACGCCGGCCGCCTCGGCGAGGTCGCCGTCGAGCCGGGCGCGCTGCAGGTCGAGCCCGGCGATTCGGGCACGCAGCGCAGCCAGGGCCTCCTCGCCCCCGAGCACGCCCATGAAGGAGAGCGCGGCATAGAACAGCGTCGCGTCGGGCTCGGGCGTGGCGAGCAGCAGCGACACGCGGCGACGCAGCTCGGCGGTGCCCGCCTCGGTCAGCGCGTACCGCACGCGTTCGGGCCGACCCGACGACTGCTCGGTGCCGGCCTGCACGACGAATCCCGCACGTTCGAGCTTGTCGACCGCGTGGTAGAGGCTGCGCGGCAGGCCCACCACGAAGTCCTTGCGGGTGTCGACCATGAACCGGTGCATGTCATAGGTGTGGCGCGGCCCGCGGGTCAGCAGGGCCAGCACGGCGAGCGCGGGCAGGTCGCGGTCGGAGCGCTGCAACTGGGTTCCGGAGGTCACCGGCTCAGTCTACGGCGCAGTCTGCATTAGTGCAGGTTGCACTAATGCAGACTGCATGCCACGATGGAGGCATGAAGGAGACCACCGAACCCCTGGGCCCCGCAACGCAGACCGGCCAGACCGGCCGCGACGCGGCATCCGACCGCTCTGCCGTGCTCGCCGCGCTCGACCGCGTGCGCGCCGCCTGGGACGCGGGCGACGCGACCGCCCTCGCCGCAGAGTTCACCGACGACGCGTCCTACGTGATCTTCGTCGGCCTGCACTACCTGGGCCGCGACGCGATCCGCCGTTCCCACCTGCCCGTCTTCGAGAAGTGGCAGCGCGGCAGCCGCATGTCGATGCGGGTGCTCGACCTGCGCTTCCCGACGCCCGACGTCGCCGTCGTGCTCACCGAGGGCGGCATCGGCACGCGTGCCCGCATCCCGCACGACAAGGTGCAGACCTTCGTCATGGTGCGCGACGGCGACGTGTGGCGCTGCACCGCGTTCCAGAACACGAAGAAGCAGCGGCTGTTCATGGCGGTCAACCGGCTCGCCGACCGCGGCGACCGCTGATCCGGGCGCCCCGCTCCCGCGATGGGCTGGGCGCCACGGGAGGCGAATCACTCGACAGGAGGTCCGCCGAACGAGCGCCCTCCTCCCGTGGCGCAGATCTCCTCCCGGCCCGCGGCATCCGCCACCCCTACCCGCCCCGCGGACCCCGGCGTACGCTGGAACGAGCGCGGGAGGGAGACCCCATGCAAGCGGTCAAGGGCGATCGACTGGTCATCCACGGCAAGCAGGTCGGGCAGGCCGACCGGCACGGTGAGGTGCTCGAGGTGCGCGGTGCCGACGGGGGTCCGCCCTATCTCGTGCGCTTCGACGACGGGCACGAGACGCTGCTCTATCCCGGCGCCGACTGCGTCCTCGAGCAGGAGCACCAGGCGCACTGATCCGGCCTGGCATCCACCCCCACGGCGGGTGGATGCCGCGGTGCCGCGCGCTACCGTTGAACCCATGTTCCACTCCTATGCGGCCATCGGCGACAGCTTCACCGAGGGCGTCGGCGACGAGCTTCCCGACGGATCGGTGCGCGGCTGGGCCGACTTCGTGGCGATGGGCCTCGCGCTCGCGGCGCAGGAGCCGATCGGCTACGCCAACCTCGCGATCCGCGGGCGCAAGCTCGGGCCGATCGTCGACGAGCAGCTCGAGGCGGCGATCACCCTCCGCCCCGAGGTGATCAGCTTCAACGGCGGCGGCAACGACATGCTCCGCCCGCGCATGCCCGAGGAGCGGGTCGCCGGCCGATTCCGCCAGGCCGTGCACCGCATCCGCGACGAGGGCATCCACGTGCTCATGCTGAGCGGCGCGAACCCCACCGAGCACCTGCCGCTCGGCAAGGTGTTCGACGCCCGTGGCGTGCGCCTCACGGCCGCGCTCCAGGACCTCGCCGAGCTGCCCGGCGTGACCTTCGTCGACAACTTCAACGATCGCGGGCTGCGCGACATACGCTACTGGTCGGCCGACAAGCTGCACCTCAACTCGCTCGGGCACGCACGCGTGGCGAGCAACGTGCTCACGGCGATCGGTGTTCCCGTCCCCGAGGAGTGGGGCGTCGCCGAGGTCGCGGCCGCCCCGCCCGGCGCCCGCAGCCGCAACACGGCCGCGTACTACCGCGAGTTCGTGCTGCCGTGGATCGGTCGGCGGCTCACGGGCCGATCCTCCGGTGACGGTCGCACCGCGAAGCGCGCCACGCTCGAGCCGCTGACCCCGGATGCCGCGCGCTGATGCGCGCCACCGGCATCCGTCGCCCGATCTGGCACCCGAGTCATCCGTCGCCGTGACCGGCCCTACGCGGTGCTGAGCACGTCGGCCACGAACGCGCGGGTGCGACGGGCGAGCCCCTCGATGCGCTCGAGCTCCTGCACGCTCGGCAGCACCTCCGAGGGCGCGGCCGGGCGCCCGAGCCGCACGGTCTCCTGGCACGCGAGGTCGCTGCACATGTAGGTGCCGACGCTGTCGCCCCGCTCCCCCGCGGCACCCGCCCGGCGCGCCGAGAACATCACGACCTGGTCGGCGGGCTGCTGCGTGTGGCAGAGGTTGCAGATCGCGGCGCGGTGGTGCGAGCCGTTCGCGACGGCGACCCGCAGCACGATGCCGCGCGCCGCCCCGTCGAGCTCCGTGACGAGGTAGCCGCGGATCTCGATGCGAGGGTCGCGCCACGCGAACGCGTCGAGGTGCGCCCATTCCGTGAGCACGAAGTCGTGCGGCAGCGAGAGCTGCGCCAGCTCCGCGTCGCTCGCATTGCCGAACGACTCGCGGATGTCGCTCTCGACCAGCGCCTGCATGCGTCCCCTCCCGTGCGTGACCTCCAGTCTACGAACGGGCGCTCAGCGTTCCACCGTCCACTCCAGGTCGATGGACTCGGGCCCCCACGTCATGACGACCACGTCGCCCGGGCCGATGCGCCTCGGCCGCGCCCCGTCGCGGATGTCGTCGGCGACGATGCGACGGCTCAGCCCGTGCTCGGCGAACCCGTCCACCGAGGTGCAGCTCGTCATCCACGAGAAGAAGAACTGGCGCCGCACGAGCAGGCAGACGCGGTCGTCGTCGCGGAACGCCCAGAAGTCGTGGCCGAACGCTCTCCCGAGGGTGCGCAGGCTGGCCGCCTCCGACGGCTGGAGCTCGGCGGCGGTGGCGATCTCGTCGGTGCGCCCGCGTTCCTCGGGGGTCTGCGCGCGCTCGAAGACGGCAAGGC
>NZ_JBFUCL010000299.1:0-4696 GCF_056405255.1 Agromyces sp. P1_H4
GCTCATCCGCGGAGCGCTCGCCGCGGTGCCCGACGCGCGCCTCTCGGGCGACCCCGATGCGGCCGGACGCCTGCCCGGCAACGTGCACCTCTCGTTCCCCGGGTGCGAGGGCGACTCGCTCCTCTTCCTCCTCGATGCCGCAGGCGTCGCCGTGTCCACCGGCTCGGCGTGCCAGGCCGGCGTGCCCGAGCCGTCGCACGTGCTCATGGCGATGGGGCGCTCGGAAGCCGACGCGAGGGGCGCACTGCGCATCACGCTGGGGCACGCCTCCACCGACGACGACGTCACCGCATTCCTCGACGCGCTGCCCGGCGCCCACGCGCAGGCCGCGAAGGCCGGGCTCGCCGGCCGGGCGACCTCCTTCGATCGCTGAGGACCGCGTCCGCCGCATCCGGTCGACGCTCGGCGCGGGGCATCCGCTCCGAAGCATCCGCTCGGTCATCCGCTCGGGGGCATCCGCTCAGGGGCATCCGCTCAGGCAGGCCTGCCTACACTGGACGGGTGAAGGTCCTGGCAGCGATGAGCGGCGGCGTCGACAGCGCCGTGGCCGCGGCGCGCGCGGTGGACGCCGGCCACGAGGTGGTCGGGGTGCACCTGGCGCTCAGCCGCATGCCCGGCACGCTGCGCACCGGCAGTCGCGGCTGCTGCACCATCGAGGACTCGATGGACGCCCAGCGCGCCGCGAACGTGCTCGGCATCCCCTACTACGTGTGGGACTTCTCCGAGCGGTTCAAGGCCGACGTCGTCGACGACTTCATCGCCGAGTACTCCGCGGGCCGCACGCCCAACCCGTGCATGCGCTGCAACGAGCGCATCAAGTTCGCCGCCCTGCTCGAGAAGGCGCTCGCGCTCGGGTTCGACGCCGTGGCGACCGGCCACTACGCCACGATCGTGACGGATGCCGCGGGCAACCGCGAGCTGCACCGCGCGAGCGCCTKGGCGAAGGACCAGAGCTACGTGCTCGGCGTGCTGACCGCCGAGCAGCTCGCCCACGCCTACTTCCCGCTCGGCGACACGCCGTCGAAGCAGCTCGTGCGCGAGGAGGCGGCGCGACGTGGCCTCTCGGTCGCGCAGAAGCCCGACTCGCACGACATCTGCTTCATCCCGGACGGCGACACGAAGGGCTGGCTCGCCGAGCGCGTCGGCGTCGAGCAGGGCGACATCGTCGACCGCTCGGGCGAGGTCGTCGGATCCCACGATGGCGCGCACGCCTACACCGTTGGCCAGCGTCGGGGACTGCACCTCGGCACCCCTGCGCCCGATGGGCGTCCTCGCTTCGTGCTCGAGGTGCGGCCGAAGGAGAACACCGTCGTCGTCGGCCCGAAGGAGGCGCTCGCGACCGCCGAGATCGCGGGCTCCCGCTACACGTGGGCCGGACTTCCCCCTGCCGATGCGTCGACGCCGTTCGCCTGCGAGGTGCAGATCCGCGCCCACGCCGATCCCGTGCCCGCGGTGGCGGTGGTGACCGGCGGCGAGCTCGTYGTCACGCCGTCGCATCCGCTCGACGGGGTCGCCCCGGGGCAGACGGCCGTCGTCTACGTCGGCACCCGCGTGCTCGGCCAGTGCACCATCGATCGCACCGTGAGCGCCGTCGCCGTCGACGTCTGACGCGGCTTCGCGCGCYGGCATGCGCGCGCGGATGGCGGCTCGGGGCGGTGCCTGTCAAGGCCTGTGCCGTCGGAGCCGCCACGGCGTAGATTCGCGGCTGCGCCGACACCAGCGGCGCCATCCGAACGACGAGGAGGTTGCACCGTGAGTACCCCACGAGACCCCGCCGCCAGTTATCCCGAGCGACCGGTCACCGCACCGGGGGACACCAGGGCCGTGCCCGCCACGGTGCCCGCCACCGAGCGGACCGATGTGCGGCCCGCCGTGGACCGCAACGCCGACGGCATCGACGACCGCCGCGAGGTGATCGACCGGAACGCCGACGGCGTCGACGACCGCCGCCAGGTGATCGACCGGAACGCCGACGGCGTCGACGACCGCCGCCAGGTCGTGGATCCGGCGCAGCAGCGCCGTGATGTCGTCGCGCGCGAGCGCGAGGCGTTCGGCGGCGTGAAGGTCGGCTCGGCCTTCTTCGGATGGCTCACCGCCGTCGGAACCACGACGCTCCTCACGGCGCTGCTCGCAGCGACCGGAGCAGCGCTCGGCCTCGGCGTGGACGACGCCGAAGCCGCCGCCGACGACATCGGACTGGCCCCCGAGGCGATCGGGTGGATCGGCGCGATCGCGTTGCTCGTCATCCTGTTCGTCGCCTACTACTGCGGTGGCTACGTCGCCGGTCGGATGGCACGCTTCAACGGCATGGTCCAGGGTCTCGCCGTCTGGGTGTGGGCCCTCGTGATCGCCATCGTGGTGGCGCTCCTCGGCGTCCTCATCGGCAGCCGGTACGACCTCTTCGCCAACCTCAACGTGTTCCCGCGCATCCCCGTGACCGAGGGCGACCTCACGGTCGCCGGCATCGTCACCGCGGTCGTGGTGGCCCTGGCCAGCCTCGGCGGCGCCATCCTCGGCGGCAAGGCGGGCACGCACTACCACCGCAAGGTCGACCGCGCCGGATTCGAGGCGTAGCGAGTCGGCCGCGTCGGCGGGCGTCCCTAGACTGTCGATGTGGTGGACGACGACATCGACCAGGGCATCAGCCTCCCCGACGCGGCCGACGAGGTGGAGCGCCTCACGATCCGCATCAATGAGGCGCGCGACGCGTACTACGAACGCGACACGACGATCATCTCCGACGCCGAGTACGACGGGCTCATGCACGAGCTCGAGGCGCTGGAGCGCGCGTATCCGGAGCTGCAGAGCCAGGACAGCCCCACGCTGACGGTGGGCGGGCGCGGCGAGACCACGCTCTTCGCGCCCGTGCAGCACGCCGAGCGCATGCTGAGCCTCGACAACGTCTTCTCGCCCGAGGAGCTCGCCGACTGGGCGAACCGCGCGCAGGCGTCCGCGGGGCGTCCGGTGCACTGGCTCTGCGAGCTCAAGATCGACGGCCTCGCCCTGAACCTCCGCTACGAGCACGGGCGGCTCGTGACCGCGGCCACCCGCGGGGACGGCCGCGTCGGCGAGGACGTCACCGAGAACGTGCGGTACGTCCGGGGCATCCCGACGCAGCTCGCCGGCACGGGGCACCCGCCCCTCGTCGAGGTGCGAGGCGAGGTGTTCTTCCCCACCGCGCTGTTCGACGAGCTCAACGCCCGGCAGACGGCTGCGGGCGAGCGCGAGTTCGCGAATGCGCGGAACGCGGCCAGCGGCTCGCTGCGGCAGAAGGCCGAGAACAAGAACGCCGCCCAGCTCGCCCTCATGCGCGACCGCCTGTCGCGACTGCGCATGCTCGTGCACGGCATCGGCGCCTGGCCCGATCCGCCGGTGTCCTCCCAATCCGAGGTCTACGAGCTGCTCGCCGGATGGGGGCTGCCCACGAGTCCGCACTTCCGGGTACTCGACTCGGTGCAGGGGGTGCAGGACTTCGTGGCCCACCACGGCGAGCACCGCCACGACGTGGAGCACGAGATCGACGRCATCGTCGTGAAGATCGATGAGCTCGCGCTGCACGACGAGCTCGGCGCGACCAGCCGGGCGCCCCGCTGGGCGATCGCCTACAAGTACCCGCCCGAGCAGGTGAACACCAAGCTCCTCGACGTGGTCGTGAGCGTCGGGCGCACGGGCCGCGCGACGCCGTTCGCGGTCATGGAGCCGGTCCGCGTCGCCGGCTCGGTGGTGCGGCAGGCGACGCTTCACAACCAGGAGGTCGTGAAGGCCAAGGGCGTGCTCATCGGCGATACGGTCGTGCTGCGCAAGGCCGGCGACGTCATCCCCGAGGTGCTCGGCCCCGTCGTCGAACTCCGCGACGGCACCGAGCGCGCCTTCGTCATGCCCACCGACTGTCCCGAGTGCGGCACGCCGCTGCGGCCGATGAAGGAGGGCGACATCGACCTCCGCTGCCCCAACGCCCGCAGCTGCCCGGCGCAGGTGCGCGGGCGTGTGGAGCACATCGGCTCGCGGGGCGCCCTCGACGTCGAGGCGCTGGGCGAGGTGTCGGCCGCGGCGCTGACCCACCCCGCGGTGCCCGCCGAGCCGCCGCTGCCGACCGAGGCCGGGCTGTTCGACCTGACCGTGCGCGAGCTGTTCCCGATCGAAGTGGTCGTGCGCGACGTCGAGACGGGACTCCCGCGCCTCRAAGACGACGGAACCCCCGTGTACCGCGCGCCGTTTCGCCGACTTCGCCGGCGGACCGGCAAGGGCGCCGATCCCGCCCACGATCCTGACGCCGCCGAGTTCGCCGGCGACGCGACCCACGTGCCGTCGAAGGCGGCCTATGAGCTCGTCGCCAACCTCGAGCTGGCGAAGACCAAGCCGCTCTGGCGCATCCTCGTCGCCCTGAACATCCGGCACGTCGGGCCGGTCGCCGCCCGCGCGCTCGCCGATCACTTCGGCTCCCTCGACGCCATCCGTGCGGCCGAGCGCGCCGAGCTCGCCGAGGTCGACGGTGTCGGCCCGATCATCGCCGACTCGCTGCTCGAGTGGTTCGAGGTGGACTGGCACCGTGAGATCCTCGACCGGTGGACCGCGTCGGGCGTGCAGTTCGCGACGCCCGGTCATCCCGGTCCGGGCGCGGCCGCGCTGGCCGGGGGCGTGCTCGCCGGGCTCACGATCGTCGCGACCGGCTCGCTCGAGGGGTTCACCCGAGAGG
>NZ_JBFUCL010000300.1:0-4683 GCF_056405255.1 Agromyces sp. P1_H4
GACCAGTACTCGCCGATGACCCCGAAGTAGTCGTGTTCGATCGCCATGTGCTCCTCCTAGCCCACGAGCTTCTGCGCGAAGACGTGCGGCGTGAACCCGGTGAGGTCGCCGATGCCCTCGCCCTGGCCGATCAGCTTGATCGGCAGGCCGGTCTTCTCCTGCACCGCGAGCACGAAGCCGCCCTTCGCGCTGCCGTCGAGCTTGGTGAGCACGAGGCCGGTGACGCCGCCGTGCTCGATGAACGCCTCGGCCTGCGCCAGGCCGTTCTGCCCGGTCGTCGCGTCGAGCACGAGCAGCACCTCGCTGATGGGCGCCTGCTTCTCGACGACGCGGCGGATCTTGCCGAGCTCGTCCATGAGCCCGCCCTTGGTGTGCAGGCGACCCGCGGTGTCGATGATGACGATCTCGATGCCGTCGCGCTTGGCCTTCTCGACCGTCTGGAAGGCGACGGATGCCGGGTCCTGGCCCCCGCGCTCAGGTCGCACGATGCCCACGCCGGCGCGCTCCGCCCAGGTGGCGAGCTGGTCGACCGCGGCGGCACGGAACGTGTCGGCCGCGCCCACGACGACGCTCCGGTCGTAGCTGCGCAGGAACCGCGCGAACTTGCCGATCGTGGTGGTCTTGCCGACGCCGTTCACGCCGACGACCAGCACGACGGCGGGACGCTCCGTGAGCTTCAGCGTCGGGTCGTACTTCGAGAGCCGCTCCTCGATGAGCTCGCGCAGCATCCGCTGGACGTCGCGCGGATCGGTCGTGCGGTACCGCTCGACCTGGGCCTTGATCGCGGCCACGATCTCCTCGGTGACGGCGGGGCCGAAGTCGGCGCGGATGAGCGCGGACTCGAGGTCGTCCCAGGTGTCCTCGTCGATCGTCTTCGCTCCGAAGACCCCGCGGAGGGCCGCACCGAGCGACCAGGATGCGCGTTCTGCCATGCCTCCAGCCTAGAGCGCCGGTACACCGCGCCCGGTGCCCCTGCAAGGGGTTGCCGCTCCCCCGGGGCCACGGAACCCTCGGGGACGACGGAAGGAGTGCGAATGACGATCGTGGGATTCCACGCCTCGCACGAACAACTGCCGCCCAGCCGACTGCTCCACGCGGTGCGGCGCGCCGAACAGGCCGGCTTCGACGCCGCCATGTGCAGCGACCACCTCGAGCCGTGGAGCGTGCGCCAGGGGCACTCGGGGTATGCATGGAGCTGGCTCGGCGCCGCGCTCGAGGCCACCTCGTTCTCGCTCGGCGTCGTGACGGCGCCCGGGCAGCGCTACCACCCGGCGATCGCGGCGCAGAAGCTCGCCACCCTCGCGGAGATGTACCCGAACCGGTTCTGGGCGGCGCTCGGGAGCGGTGAGGCGATCAACGAGCACGTCACCGGCGATCCGTGGCCGGTGAAGGAGGAGCGCGACGCGCGGCTCGCCGAATCGGTCGACGTCATCCGCCGCCTGCTCGCCGGCGACGAGGTGACCGCCGACGGCCGCATCCGGGTCGACCACGCGAGGATCTGGAGCCGCCCCGACGAGCCGCCGCCGCTGTTCGCCGCCGCCATCAGCACCGAGACCGCGCGCGACGTCGCGGCATGGGCCGACGGCGTCATCACCGTCGATCAGGGGCCCGACGGGCTGCGCGAGTTCATCGACGCGTACCGCGAGGCCGGCGGCCGCGGCCCGGTCGCCGTGCAGGTGCACCTGAGCTGGGCGCCGTCCGACGACGAGGCGCTCGCCATCGCGCACGACCAGTGGCGGCAGAGCCTCGTGCCGGCGCACCTCTCGTGGGAGCTCGACCGCCCCGAGGACTTCGACGCCCGCACGGCCGACGCCACGCTCGACGACGTGGCTGCCACGCTGCTCGCCTCGTCCGACACCGCACGGCACCTCGACCACCTCGCGGGCATCGCGGAGCTCGACGTCGACCGCATCTTCCTCCACCACGTCGGCGCCGAGCAGGACGCGTTCATCGATGCCTTCGGCGAGCACGTCCTCCCCGCACTGAGGGGGGTGGGCCGATGAAGATCACCGACCGTAGCGACCTCTGGTGGAAGACGGCGGTCGTCTACTGCCTCGACGTCGAGACGTACATGGACTGGAACGACGACGGCTCGGGCGACTTCGAGGGCCTCGGGCACCGGCTCGACCACCTCGCCGAGCTCGGGGTGACCTGCCTCTGGCTCATGCCGTTCCAGCCGACGCCCGACCGCGACGACGGCTACGACATCACCGACTTCACGGGCGTCGACCCCCGGCTCGGCTCGCTCGGCGACGTCGCGGAGTTCCTGCGCACCGCCCGCGACCGCGGCATGCGCGTGATCATCGACTTCGTGATGAACCACACCTCCGACCGGCACCCCTGGTTCCGGTCGGCCAGGCGCAGCCGCACCTCGCCGTTCCGCGACTACTACGTCTGGCGGGACGAGCCACCCGCGCATCCGGCGAAGACCGTGTTCCCCGGCGAGGAGGACGGCGTCTGGGAGTACGACGAGCGCACGGAGCAGTACTACCTGCACAGCTTCTACCGGCACCAACCCGACCTCAACATCGCCAACCCGGCCGTGCGCCACGAGATCGCGAAGACGATCGGCTTCTGGCTGGAGATGGGCGTCTCGGGCTTCCGGGTCGACGCCGTGCCGTTCCTCATCGAGCCGCCCGACGGCGTCGACATCGGCGATCCGCACGAGTTCCTCCGCGACATCCGGAGGTTCCTGCAGCGCCGTTCGAGCGAGGCGGTGCTGCTGGGCGAGGTGAACCTGCCGTTCGACCAGCAGGTCGAGTTCTTCGGCCGGCCCGGCCATCCGGCCGAGCTCACGATGCAGTTCGACTTCCTCGGCATGCAGGCCCTGTACCTGTCGCTCGCGCGGGAGGACGCACGACCCCTCGCCGCCTCGCTCGCCGAGCGGCCCCAGCTGGAGCCCGAGGCGCAGTGGGCGAACTTCGTGCGCAACCACGACGAGCTCACCCTCGACAAGCTCAGCGACGCCGAGCGCGAGGAGGTGTTCGACGCGTTCGCGCCCGAGGAGTGGATGCGGGTCTACGGGCGGGGCATCGCGCGCCGCCTCCCGCCGATGCTCGACGGCGATCCCCGCCGCATCCGTATGGTCTACAGCCTGCTCTTCTCGCTGCCGGGCACACCCGTGGTCTTCTACGGCGAGGAGATCGGCATGGGCGAGAACCGCGTGGAGGGCGGCCGCATGACGGTGCGCACCCCGATGCAGTGGACCGACGAGGCGAACGGCGGCTTCTCGCGGGCGCGGCCCAATCGGCTCGTGGCCGCGCCGCCCACCGACGGCTACGCGCCCGAGCACGTGAACGTCGAGGCGCAGATGCACGACCCCGAGTCGCTGCTCGCGACGATCCGGAAGTTCGCGGTGCGGTACCGCAGCTCCCCCGAGATCGGCTGGGGCCGGCTCGACCTGCTCGACACGGGCAACGACGCCGTGCTCGCCCACCAGCTCACCGCCGACGTCGGCCGGTTCGTCGCGGTGCACAACTTCGCGCCACGGCCGGCCACCGTCACCCTCGAGCTCGGGGAGGTGCCCGCCGGGGCCCGGTTCTCCGACCTGTTCGCCGTCGACGCGTTCGACCTCGACGAGCGCGGGCGCATCGACGTGCACCTCGACGCCTACGGGTACCGCTGGTTCCGCGTCGTCGATCCGGGCGATCGCCGGCTCACCTGAGTCGCAGAGCGGATGCCGCAGGCGCGTRCCTGCGGCATCCGCTCGCTCGGCTCAGCTGGCCTTGGCCTCGCGCTCCTCGCGAACCCGCTGGCCGACGACGGCGGAGACGCCGTCCTGGCGCATCGAGACGCCGTAGAGCGCGTCGGCGATCTCCATCGTGCGCTTCTGGTGCGTGATGACGATGAGCTGGCTGGACTCGCGCAGGTCCTCCATGGTGGTGAGGAGGCGGCCGAGGTTGGCGTCGTCGAGCGCCGCCTCCACCTCGTCCATGATGTAGAACGGGCTCGGACGCGCCTTGAAGATGGCGATGAGCAGCGCGACCGCGGCCAGCGATCGCTCGCCGCCCGAGAGCAGCGAGAGGCGCTCGATCTTCTTGCCGGCCGGCTTCACCGAGACCTCGATGCCGGTCGTGAGCATGTTGTCGGGGTCGGTCAGCGTGATGCTGCCCGTGCCGCCCGGGAAGAGCACCGGGAAGACCTCGGCGAACGCCGCCTGGGTGTCGTCGAAGGCGCCGCGGAAGATCGCCTCCATCTTCCCGTCGATCTCCTCGATGATGGTGAGCAGGTCCTTGCGGGTGTTGGCGAGGTCGGTGAGCTGCTCCGAGAGGAACTGGTGCCGCTGCTCGAGCGCGGCGAACTCCTCGAGCGCGAGCGGGTTGACCCGGCCGAGCTGGGCCAGCTTGCGCTCGGCGGCCGCCAGGCGGCGCTGCTGCTCCTCGCGCACGAACGGGCGGGGCGCCGACTCCTCGTCCTCGCCGGGGATCTCGACGTCGGGGCCGTACTCGTCGACCAGGACGTCCTCGCCGAGGCCCAGCTCCGACTCCGCGCGTTCCACGAGGCCGGCGACGTGCAGCTTCTTCTCGTAGATGCGCAGCTCGAGGCCGTGCACGTCCTCGGTGACGGCGTGCAGCCGCTCGCGCACGGCGGCCTCCTGGCGCCGCACCTGCTGGAGCTCCTCATTCCGGCTCGCGCGCTGCGCCTCCGCGCGTCCGAGGGCGACGCGGGCCTCGGCCACCGACG
>NZ_JBFUCL010000301.1:0-4666 GCF_056405255.1 Agromyces sp. P1_H4
CTTCGACGCCATGGCGGTGGTGGCGCGCTCGGCGGCTTCCGTCGCTTCACGCCGCAGCTTCGTCGCCCGCGTCTGCTCGACKACCGCCGCGAGCTTTTTCTCGACCTTCGCCGCCTTCTTCCGGGCGGCCTTGCCGGCCTTCGCGGCGCGGCGCTTCGCCGTGGCGACCGCATCCTTCGCCGCATCGAGGGCCTTCGCGGCCGCCTTCTCCTTCTTGCTCTTCGCCATCATGCACCCCAGACCGAACAGCCCCGTCGCGTGTTCGACGGTCCCGCGTCATCGTACCGCGAGCCTTCCTCCGGGCCCCGGCCGGTCGACGCGCGTCGCTGGCGGCGCCGGCGGGACGGCGGTATGGTCGGCGCGAGACGAGCGGATGCCGCGACGGCGTCGAGGCTCCCACGTCGGGAGGAACACCATGAGCAGGTTCGCGCGGGCGGCGCTRGTCCTCGCGACGACGGCGACGGTCGTGGTCGCCCTCGGCGGATGCGCGCTGCTCGCGCCACCGCATCGCGTCAGCGACGAGACCACGGTGACGGGCGACATCCGCACCATCGAGCTCGTCGACTCGTCGGGATCGGTCGAGGTGCGCGGCGACGCCGACGCGACGGAGACGGTGGTCCATCGCACGGTGTCGTACCGCGGCGCAGAGCGCACGATCGAGGAGACGCACGAGGTGGCGGGCGACACCCTCGAGCTGCGCGGCTGCGGCCGGAACTGCAGCGTGGCCTACGAGATCGACGTGGCCGAAGGCGTCGACGTCGAGGGTTCGACCTCGAACGGCGCGATCACGCTCGAACACGTGGGCGAGGTCGACGTGCAGACGAGCAACGGCCGCATCGAGCTCGAGGACATATCAGGCGACGTGGTCGCCGAGACGTCGAACGGCCGCATCGAGGGCAGCGACCTGCAGGGCTCGGGCGTGCGCGCGACCACGTCGAACGGCGCGATCGACCTGGAGCTCGGCGTCGCGCAGGACGTCGAGGCGCGCACGTCGAACGGCGCCATCGACGTCGAGGTGCCTGCCGGCGGTTCCTACCGCGTCACGTCCGAGACGTCGAACGGCCGCGAGCGCATCGGGATCGCGAACGACCCCGACGGTGAGCACACCCTCGACCTGCGCACCTCCAACGGCGCGATCACGGTCACCGAGGACTGAGGTCCTCGCCGAGCACCGCCTCGAGCTGGTCGACCGCCCAGTCGAGGTCGGACGACTCCACGACGATGGGCGGCGCGAGCCGGATGGTCGACCCGTGCGTGTCCTTCGCGAGCACGCCCCGACGCATGAGCGCCTCGCACACCGCGCGGCCGGTACCGATGCGGGGATCGATGTCGATGCCGGCCCACAGCCCGGCCCCACGCACGGCGACGACGCCGTGGCCCACGAGCCGGGCGAGCCGGTCGTGCAGCTGCGCGCCGAGCACGCGAGCGCGCTCCTGCGGCTCGCCCGACGCGAGCATGCGCACGACCTCGGTGCCCACGGCAGCGGCCAGCGGGTTCCCGCMGAACGTCGAGCCGTGCTGGCCGGGCTGGAGCACCCCGAGCACGTCGCGATCGCCGACCACGGCGGAGACGGGCACGATGCCGCCGCCGAGCGCCTTGCCGAGCAGGTACAGGTCGGGCACCACGCCGACGAGGTCGCACGCGAATGTCGCCCCGACCCGTCCGAGACCCGACTGGATCTCGTCGGCGATGAGCAGCACGTTCCGCTCCCGTGTCAGCGTGCGCAGCGCGGGCAGGAACTCGGCAGGCGGCACCACGACGCCGGCCTCGCCCTGGATCGGCTCGACCAGCACCGCGACGGTGTTTTCGTCGATCGCCGCTTCCACCGCGGCCGCGTCGCCGTAGGGCACCATCCGGAAGCCCGGCGTGAACGGCCCGAAGTCGTCGCGCGCATCGGGGTCGTCGCTGAACGAGACGATCGTCGTGGTGCGCCCATGGAAGTTCCCGGCCATGACGACGATGTTCGCGGCATCCGGCACCACACCCTTCACCCGGTAGCCCCAGGCGCGCGCCACCTTGATGCCCGACTCGACGGCCTCGGCGCCGGTGTTCATCGGCAGCACCAGGTCCTTGCCGCAGAGCGCGGCGAGCTCGGTCACGAAGGTGCCCAGCCGGTCATTGTGGAACGCGCGGCTCGTGAGCGTGATGCGGTCGAGCTGCTCGCGCGCCGCGGCGACGAGCACGGGGTTGCCGTGACCGAAGTTCACGGCCGAGTAGGCGGCGAGGCAGTCGAGGTAGCGCCGCCCCTCGACATCCGTCACCCAGGCCCCGTCACCGGATGCCACGACCACCGGCAGCGGGTGGTAGTTGTGCGCCGCGTGCAACTCCTCGTCGTGGATGGCCGCAGCGGTGCGGTCGGTCGTCGTGGTCATCGGCGCAGCTCCAGGGTGCAGCACTTCACGCCGCCGCCGCCGAGCAGCAGCTCCGAGAGGTCGACGCCGATCGGGTCGTAGCCGTGCTCGCGCAACTGCCGCTCGAAGTCCGTCGCACGCGACGCGATCACCACGTGGTAGCCGTCGCTGAACGAATTGAGGCCCAGCACCGCGGCATCCGTCTCGTTCACGATGATCGCGTCGGGGTAGCGCGCCTGCAGCACCGCGAGCGACTCCGCGTCGAATGCGGTCGGCAGGTAGGCGATGTGCTCCTGCCCGGGGGTCGGGTCGAGCACGGCGATCGCGGTGTCGAGGTGGTAGAAGCTCGGGTCGACGAGCCGAAGCGTCACGACCTCGCGGCCGTAGATGCGCCCGAGCTCCTGGTGCGAGAGGGAGTCGCTGCGGAATCCCGTGCCGGCCAGGATCGTCTCGCCGACGAGCAGGAAGTCGCCCTCGCCCTCGTTCACCTCCTCGGGCTCCCGCACGTCGAACCCCGCCGCCCGGAACCAGTCCATGTACGCAGGCCCCTCGGGCTGACGCTCGGGGTGCGTGAACTTCGCGCCGTAGGCGACGTTGTCGATGACGAAGCCGCCGTTCGCCGCATAGACCATGTCGGGGAGGCCGTCGATCGGGTCGATGAGCTGCACGTCGTACCCGAGTTGCAGGTAGGTGTCGTAGAGCACCTGCCACTGCTGCACGGCGAGGCTCGTGTCGGTGGGCTGGGCCGGGTTCATCCACGGGTTGATCCGGTACACGACGGTGAAGTGCTCGGGGCGGCACATGAGCACGCTCCGCCCCGTGGGGCGGCGCTCGGGCCGGGTGCCCGGCTGCTYGTCGGTCATGGTCATGGTCGACATCTCACTCCTCGATGGGTCAGCAGATGCCACGGCGCTCCGCGCCCCGCGACATCCACGTGCTCGCAATGCCGGCGGACCAGGTCGCTCTTTCGAACCCTGATGGCGGCGCTTCGGGTCGCGCCGCCATCAGGACGCCACTCCCAGTGTGCGGCTCCGAGCGCTCGCACTTCCCGGCGTCGTGCGCAATCTTCGTGCTCGTTCGCACCGCTTCCGCCAGTTTCGTGCGCGGATGCCGCGGCGGAGCCGCGACCGTGCGCGTGGAACCCCTTGCCGACGCCACCACCGGTGGTCCATTCTGTTGCAGGGCCCGATTCCCGGCGGGCCCTGACCGACGGAGGCCGCTCTTGGACGATCCCGACCACGACGAGCGGATGCGCCGACTGCAGCGCACGGCCTACGGCGCCGTCGCGAGCGAAGCCGAGCGCACGGCGGCGCTGGCGGAGCTCGACGCGGTGCGGTGCGAGCTGGCACGTGCCGCTGACGAGGCCGAGCGAGCGGATGCCGCTGGCCCGGCCTCGTCGCGCGTCGTCGCGGTGCCTCCGGTGACCACGGGTACCGTCGCCGTGGCCCAGGCCGCGTCGGTCACGCCGGCCGCGAGGTCGCTGAAGTGGGCGATCGCGGTGGGCGCCGCCGCACTCGTCGTGGGCGTCGCGGTGGGGTGGCAGGCGGGTGCACGCACGACCGTCTCGGAGCCCTCGGCCGCCGACGCCGCCCTCGGCGGTGCCGCTTCGATCACGCTCCCGATGGGCGAGGTCACCTCCGTCCCGGTCGTCGCCTCGACGGCATACGAGGTGTTCGACCGACCGGCCGCCGCCACCGACGTGCCGGCCGTCGCGCTTCCGCCGCACCGGTACGACCCCGCGACGCTTCGGCTGCTCACCTCGATGCCCGACGGCGTCGCCGTCTACGGGGTGATGGCGTCGCCCGACCCCACGAAGGACGTCTGCGTCGTCATCACGCACCCCGTGGGCGCGAGCGGCGCGTCGTGCACGAACGGGGGCATCTTCGAGCACGGCAGCCTCGAGAGCTCGCTCTACGTCGAGGGCGTCGGGCTGCTCTCGGCGACCTGGCACGCCGACGGCAGCGTGCAGGTCACGGTTCCCCGGGGGTGAGCCCGATGCAGGTCGACGACATCGCACGGCTGGAGCGCATCGCGTTCGGTGCCGGGTCGACCGAGGAGGAACGCCGGCGCGCCGCCGACGAACTGCGGACGCTGCGCGAGGCCGAGTTCGAGGCCACGAGTGCGGAGGTCGACGGAGCGGACGCGGATCCGCGGCCCGACGAGAGCGTGGGCGCTGCGGCATCCGGCGATGAACCGGCCGACGCCACCGCTGACGCGGCCGGCCGGCGCATGGCGGTGCGCGTCGGCGTCATCGTCGGCGCGGCAGCCCTCGTGCTCGGCGTGGTCGCCGGCACTCAGCTCGACCGGCTCACGGG
>NZ_JBFUCL010000302.1:0-4656 GCF_056405255.1 Agromyces sp. P1_H4
CTCGAGCCCGGCGAGGAGCATGCCAGCGAGGCGCACTCCGAGGGCACTCGCGAACTGCTGCACGTCCATGAGGGCACACTCGTCATCACATTGGCCGGGGAATCGTTCACCCTCTCGGCCGGCGATGCGCTGAGTTTCGTGGGTGACGAGGTGCACTCCTACGCGAATCCCGGGGACCTGCCCACCCGCTTCTCGCTCGCCGTCTACGAGCCGGGCGTCGGATCCGCACACCGAACGGACGGCGTCGATGGCTGAGTCATCCTCGATCGGAGCATCGTGAGCCGGTCACTGGGCAGCGCGCGCGTGCCCGCATGGTCGATGGCGGTCGCCGCGATGCTGTTGATCCAGCTGTGCAACGCGCTCTCCATCGGGCTCATCGCAGAGGTCGGCGCCGCGGGAACCGCGTGGCTTCGGCTCAGCATGGGCGCACTCGTCCTGATCCTGATCGCCCGGCCGCCGCTGCGTTCGATCCGACGAGCGGATGTCCCTGCGCTGCTCGGACTGGGCATCGCCAGCGGCCTCATGACGACGGCATTCCTCTCGGCGATCGACCGCATCCCCCTCGGGACGGCGGTCGCGATCGAGTTCCTCGGGCCGCTGACGGTCGCGGCGATCCTCAGCCGCAGCCGACGCATGCTGGTGTGGCCCGTGCTCGCGCTCGCGGGCGTGGTGCTGCTCACCGAACCCTGGCGGGGTGAGATGGACGTGATCGGTGTGGGCTTCGCCGCACTGGCCGGACTCGGCTGGGGTGTCTACATCGTGTTGACCCAACGCGTCGGCGACCGCTTCGCCGGCATCAGCGGCCTGTCCATGACGATCCCTATCGCCGCGATCGTGACGGCGTTCATCGGGGTTCCGCAGTCGTTCGGGCATCTCGACTGGCGTGTGCTGCTGTTCGCGCTCGCACTGGCGCTGCTCGCCCCGGTGCTCGCGTTCGGCCTCGAGATGCTCGCCCTCCGCCGGATGACGCACACCGCCTTCGGAACGCTCATGGCGCTCGAGCCGGCGTTCGGCGTGGTCCTCGGCCTGCTCGTGCTGCACCAGCTGCCCTCAGTGCTGCAGGTCGCAGGCATCCTGCTCGTCGTGCTGACCGGTGCGGGCGCGCAGCGCGGCGGCGCGCGGGTTCCTGAAGCAACCACCACGCCCTCGCCCTCGCCCTCGCCCTCGCCCTCGGCAGTGGACTCGCCTCCGTCTAGGCTGCTGCCGTGACCCGAACCGCCGTCTTCGATCCGCATGCCCCCGAACCGGTCGGCCCGTACTCGCATGCCGCGATCGGAGCCGATGGAACGCTGTTCCTCTCCGGCCAGACCCCGATCGATCCCTCGACCGGACGACTCGTCGACGGCGAGGTGGCGACGCAGACGCGACAGGTCTTCGCGAATCTCGCGTCCGTGCTGTCTGCTGCCGGGCGAACGCTCGACGACGTCACGAAGGTCAACGTGTACCTGGTCGACATGGCCGACTTCGCGGCGATGAACAGTGTCTACTCGACGATATTCACCGCGCCGTATCCCGCCCGCACCACCGTGGCGGTGGCCGGCCTGCCGCTCGGCGCGCGCGTGGAGATCGAGCTGGTCGCGTAGCTGTGCTCGGCAGAATGGTCCTGCGCTACTGGACCTGATCGGTCGGACGCACGAGGATCTCGTTGACCGACACGTGTTCGGGCTGGCTGAGCGCGTAGACGACCGCCTCGGCGATGTCGCCGGGTCGGAGCGTGCGCATCGATGCGGCGATGTCGGCAGCGGCGGCCTGCATGGTCGGGTCGGTGATGTGGCTCGTGAGCTCGGTGTCGACGAAGCCGGGCTGGATCACGATCACTCGGACGCCTCGCCGGGTCACCTCTTGGCGCAGTGACTCCGAGAAGGCGCTGATGCCGAACTTCGTGGCGGCATACACGCCGCTGCCGAGAGACGCCGACCGAGCCGCGGTCGACGACACCTGCACGACCGCGCCCTTCGTCTCCAGCAGGTGAGGCAGGGCGGCGTGGACCGCATACATCGAGCCGAGCAGGTTGGTGTCGATCATGCGCTGCCACTCGCGCACGTCGGCGCCGAGGATGAGACCGCTCTGCATCAGACCGGCGTTGTTGACCAGCACGTCGAGTCGGCCGAAGTGGTCGACGGTCTCCGCCACGGCACGCTCCACCGACTCGGAGTCGGTGACGTCGAGCTGGAGCGGCAGGACTTCGCCGGGGGCGCTGCCGACGAGGCTGGCGAGCCGATCGGCGCGACGTGCGCCRATCGCGACGCGCGCGCCGGCGGCCGACAGCGCCAGCGCGACCTCCCGGCCGATGCCCGAGGACGCCCCCGTCACGAGGATGACCCTTCCCGCGAGTGAGCGGTGAGCCTCGATGGATTCCGTGAAGTTCACAATGGTTCCTTCCAGCGGGCCTGTGACCCGCGTCTGCAAGTGGTCGAGCGTGGAGACGATGCGGGTGCGCGGGACCTCGGCGATCGGTCCCGCGCACCCGTGGCGTCCAGTGATGCGGCAGCGTTTACGCGGCCGCTCGGTCCTGGTTCACCCCGCGGATCGCGTCGAGGATGGTGGCCGCGACCGCCTCGGGCTGCGAGACGCTGACCGCGTGCGAGGCGCCTGCGAGTTCGGTCGTGCCCCGGGAGCCCGCACGTTCGGCGCCGGCGCGGTGCACCGCGACGGGGATGTTGCGGTCCTCGCTGCCGAACACATGCCATGACGGGCGATCCTTCCACCCGGGCGTCGCCGCCTGCACGGCGTCCTTCAGGGCCGCTTCGGTCACCGGACGTTGGGTCGCACCCATCAGTCCGGCGACCTGCACGGGCACGTCGGCGGCGAACTGGTCCCGGAACAACGGTCGGCGGATGACGAGTTCCACGCCACCAGTCGAGATCGGGCGCGCATCGAGGGCGTCGCCGAGCGTGGAGCCCGGTTCGCTCGCGGAGAGGGAGAAGGCGCTGTCGCCGGGCTCGGGCACGAAGGCTCCGGCATACACCAGGCCGACGACCTGGTCGTTGCCTGCGGAGGCCTCGCTGATCACGAGGCCGCCGTACGAGTGGCCGACGAGCAGGACGGGCCCGTCGATGGAGGCGATGACGTCGCGCACGTATGCGGCGTCGCCGGCGAGGCTGCGGAGCGGATTGGCGACCGCCACGGAGGTGACGCCTTCGGCGTAGAGGGCCGCGATGACGCCGTTCCAGCTGGCGGACTCGGCGAATGCGCCGTGCACGAACACGACGGTCGGCTTCTGATCTGACATGACTGTTCCCCTTCTCGAATCACCCCCACCCAGCGCGGACGCGATACCAACTCAGACCGCGCGGGAGGAGCGCCTGTGACCGGTTCAGCGGAGATTCGCGAGGTGACCGGATGCCCCGACGGAACTCGAGCCGGGGTGGAATCCGGTGCGGCGCCTCGTGTCCCGGATGCCGACCGCGGAGATCGCACCGCCGAGGATCATGGCGACGGCCGCGGACGCGACGAGGCGGTGGAAGCTGCCGAGGTCGATCGTCGCGGACCCGCCGAGAGTCGCGGCGAGGGCGACGGCGATGAGCCCGGCCACCCGGGACACGGCGTTGTTGGTCGCCGAGGCGATGCCCGAGTGCGTCGGATCGACCGCACCGAGGATCGTCGCCGTCAGCGGTGCGACCGTGAGGGCCATGCCGAACCCGAAGACGAGCACGGCTGGGAGCACCTGCGTGAGGTACTCGGCCTCGTCGGTGATGGCGAGCATCAGCGCGAACCCGAAGCCTGCGATCACGGGTCCGGCGCCCATGAGGAGACGCGCGCCCGCGCGCCCGCTCAACCGTCCGATGTACGCGGACAGGCCGATCAGCACGAGGCTCGAGGGAATCATCGCGAGGCCGGCCATCGTGGCCGAGTAGCCGGCGCTCTGCTGGAGGAAGACCGCCAGCGCGAAGGTGCCCAGCGACAGTCCTCCGTAGATGAAGAAGGTCGCGACGTTCCCGACCGTGAAGTTCCGTGCTCGGAAGATCCCCATCGGCAGCATCGGTTGCGAGGTGCGCAGCTCCCACAGGACGAACCCGACGAGGCTCGCGCCACCGACGATCACCGCAGCGAGGATGATCGGCGAGTCCCATCCGAACCGGGAGTGCTCGATGAGCGCGAACACCGGAAGTCCGAGACCCGCGACGCCGAGCAGGGCACCGACGACGTCCACGCGAGCGGCAGGCGATCGCGGTGGGTCCTCCTGGAGCCGAGACGCGAGCGCGACGGCGAACGCGATCGGCAGCACGTTGACACCGAAGACCCATCGCCAGGACAGTGCATCGACGAGCACCCCGCCGAGTGCCGGCCCGGCGATCGTGGCGATGCTCGTGAACGCCGTCCAGCTCCCGATCGCGCGGCCCTGCTTGTCGGCCGGGAAGGCGTCGAGGATGAGGGCGAGCGAACTCGGCACCAGGAGGGCGCCGAAGACCCCCTTCAGGCCGCGCACGAGGATGAGCGTCTCGACGGTGGGCGCGATCGCGCAGGCCACCGAGGTGAGTCCGAAGCCGATGAGCCCGGTCATGAGCACGCGCTTGCGGCCGAACACGTCGGAGAGCGACCCCGCGAGCAGGATGAAGGCGCCGAGGCTCAGGAGGTAGGCGTCCACGACCCATTGCTGCGAGGAGAGCCCGCCTCCGAGGTCGGCGCTGATCGCCGGCAACGCGACGTTCACCG
>NZ_JBFUCL010000303.1:0-4648 GCF_056405255.1 Agromyces sp. P1_H4
CGCCCTCGGCGTCCGCGGGCGGCGCCGGATGGGCTCGGACGTATGGCTGGTGGATCGCGTCATCGTCGACTCGGTTCCTCTCGGTGGTGCACGCCATCGGACACCGCGGGCGACTGCTGCACCCACGAGTGAGCCGACCCTACGTCCGCGCTTGACGGCGTCACAAGGGGCTGCGAAGGAATGTCGACGAAGAGTCCAGTTCTTGCGGATGCGGGCGAAAGCCGTTGCAAATCGCGGCATCCGCGTGCACTCGCTTGCGCCCGATGGCGAAAGAGCTGTGCTCAGYCGATCGGGAGCGGATCGAAGACGAGCGGCGGGTGCGCGATCCTCGTGCTGAACCACGACCAGGCCTCGCCCGACGTCTGCTCGATCGCCGCCGACGCGTCCAGGCCGGGCGGCACGTTCCGCAGGATGATCGTGATGACGCGGCGGCCGCTGAAGCGGATCGATCCCGGTGCGTCCACGGTGCCGCTGCCCGCGTACCCGCTCGGCGTGAAGGCGGCGCGCGTGGGCGCGTCCACGGCGAAGGTGAACACGTAGGTGCCGGGCCCGGTCGCGCCGTAGGCGGCCGGGTTGAAGTGCACCGAGACGGCGGGGTTGCGGTGCGGGGACTCCCGGAGGTCGAAGCCGGCGTACGGCTCGGCGGCGTCGGTCTGCACGATCGTCGGGCGGATGAGCGTGAGGTTCGTGCGCCCGAGACCGACCGTGACGGTGGGGGAGAGCACCTGGATGGGCGCCCAGAAGATCGGGCCGAATCCGAGTTCGCCGGCTCGGCGCTTGGCGGCCCAGTCCTCCGCGGTCAGGTCGGTCTCGAAGTCCGCGAACGGCGCGGTGCCGGCCGCTGCGCCGCGGTCGTCGTCGGTGGGGTCTGAGCTGGACATGAGGCAAACTCTAGAACTCGGATGCCGCCGCGTCATCAGGGTGCGCACCGACCGGCAGTCGGCGGCCGGGCGGCCCCTGCCGCCGCACTACAGTTGAAGGGTTCGTTTCGACCCCAGAGGGAGTGGTTCACAGTGGCCGACGGCTTCGAGCTCTTCACCGATCGATCCGTTGTCGCGATGCGCGTCAACGGCGAGCTCAAGGACCTCGCCACGACGGTGACGGACGCCGACGTCGTCGAGCCGGTCACGATCGACTCGCCCGATGGCCTCGCCATCCTGCGCCACTCGACCGCGCACGTGCTCGCCCAGGCGGTGCAGGCCGTCAACCCCGAGGCGAAGCTCGGCATCGGGCCGCCGGTGGCCGACGGCTTCTACTACGACTTCGACGTCGCCGAGCCCTTCACCCCGGAGGACCTCAAGGCCCTCGACAAGGAGATGTCCCGCATCGTGCGCCAGGGCCAGCGTTTCGTGCGTCGGGTCGTGTCCGACGACGACGCCCGCGCCGAGCTCGCCGGCGAGCCGTACAAGCTCGAGCTCATCGGGCTCAAGGGGTCGACCGGACACGGCGAGTCGACCGGCGACGACCACGAGTCGGTCGAAGTCGGCGGCGGCGGCGAGCTCACCATCTACGACAACGTCGACCCGAAGACCGGCGAGACGGTCTGGAAGGACCTCTGCCGGGGCCCGCACCTGCCGAACACCCGCATGATCGGCAACGGCTGGTCGCTCACGCGCATCGCGGCGGCGTACTGGCGTGGATCCGAGAAGAATCCGCAACTGCAGCGCATCTACGGCACCGCGTGGCCGACGAAGGACGAGTTGCGCGCCTACCAGCACCGGCTCGAGGAGGCGGCCAAGCGCGACCACCGCAAGCTCGGGCGCGAGCTCGACCTCTTCAGCTTCCCCGACGAGATCGGGTCGGGCCTCTCGGTCTGGCATCCGCGCGGCGGAACGGTGCGCATGGAGATGGAGCAGCACGCCCGGCGTCGACACATCGAGGGCGGGTACACCTACGTCTACACGCCGCACATTGCGAAGGAGGATCTCTTCCTCCAGTCCAACCACCTCGTGACCTACAAGGAGGGCATGTTCCCGCCCATCCGCATGGACGAGGAGCGTGACGCCGAGGGCAACATCACCAGGCAGGGCCAGGACTACTACCTGAAGCCCATGAACTGCCCGATGCACATCCTCATCTACAAGGAGCGCGGTCGCAGTTACCGCGACCTGCCGATGCGCCTGGCCGAGAACGGCACGGTCTATCGCAACGAGCTCTCGGGAGCCCTGCACGGCCTCACCCGGGTGCGCGGCTTCACCCAGGACGACTCGCATCTCTTCGTGACGCCCGAGCAGCTCGAAGAGGAAGCGACGAAGGTCATCGACTTCGTCATCTCGATGCTGCGCGACTTCGGGCTCGATGACTTCGAGCTCGAGCTCTCCATGCGCGACGACAGCAAGGAGAAGTGGATCGGCTCCGACGAGTTCTGGGAGTACTCCACGAACGCACTGCGGAATGTCGCTCGGGCGAGCGGATTGAAGCTCACCGAGATGCCCGGTGAGGCCGCCTTCTACGGACCCAAGATCGACCTCAAGACGCGCGACGCGATCGGTCGCACGTGGCAGCTGTCCACCGTCCAGGTCGACCCGAACCTCCCCGAGCGCTTCGGGCTCGAGTTCACCGACCGCGACGGGCTGAAGAAGCGCCCGATCATGATCCACCGGGCRCTGTTCGGTTCGATCGAGCGGTTCTTCGCCATCCTCCTCGAGCACTACGCCGGCGCGTTCCCACTGTGGCTGTCGCCGGTCCAGGTCGTTGGGATCCCCGTCGCCGACGAGTACGCCGACTACCTCGGCGGCATCATCGACGAGCTGCGCGGAGCGGGCGTGCGCGCCGACCTCGACACGAGCGACGACCGCATGCAGAAGAAGATCCGCACCCACACCCAGCTGAAGGTGCCGATCCAGCTCATCGCAGGCGAGAACGACCGCGCGGGTGAGACGGTGWGCTTCCGCTTCCGTGACGGCACGCAGGAGAACGGCGTGCCGATCGCCGACGCCGTCGCCCGGGTGCGTGCGGCGATCGAGGACCGCCGCCAGGTGACCACGAGGGACGACCTGTTCGGATGACGCGCGCATACCAGGCCGACGAGTTCGACGGGGTCCCCACGGATGCCGCGTCCGACCTCGCCGGCGTGCCCGACGCGTTCCAGCGGCTCTGGACCCCGCACCGGCTGGTGTACATCCAGCACGGGCAGCAGCCCGACGAGCACACCTGCCCGTTCTGCCGCGCGCCCGAGATGAGCGACGAGCAGTCGCTCATCGTCGCGCGGGGCAGGCTGGCCTACGTCCTGCTCAACCTGTTCCCCTACAACAGCGGGCACCTGCTCGTGTGCCCCTACCGGCACATCGCGACCTACGACCAGGCGACGCCTGAGGAGGTCGCCGAGATCGGCGAGCTGACCCAGATCGCGATGCGGGTCGTGAAGCAGGTCTCGCGGTGCGACGGGTTCAACATCGGCATGAACCAGGGGCGCATCGCCGGGGCGGGCATCGCGGAGCACCTGCACCAGCACATCGTGCCGCGCTGGGCGCTCGACGCGAACTTCTTCCCGATCATCGCCGGCACGAAGGCCCTGCCTCGACTGCTCGGCGAGGTGCGGCAGGAGATCGCCGAGGCGTGGCCCGCCTGAGGATCCGGCGGCCCTGACGGCTCAGCGCACCCGGCGGGCCTCGAACTGCATCCGGGGGTGGGCGTAGGCCTCCTGCGACTCGACGAGCCGGAGCTCGCGCTCGCCCGACTCGTGGGTGTTCTCGAGCAGGTCGAACACGCTCGACGCGGTGCGCGCGAGCGCGTCCGCCGCGTCGCCGGTGCGTCGATAGAGCGCGGTGAAGAGCGCTGCTGTCACGTCGCCCGAGCCGTTCGCCTTCAGCGGCAGCAGGGGGGTCTGCACGATCCACGCGCCGTGTTCGTCGACGGCGAGCATCTCGATGGTGCCCTCCTCGCGATCGGGCCGCTCCACGCTGGTCACGAGCACGGTGCGTGGGCCCGACGCCCGCGCCAGGTCGACGGAATCCAGCGTGGACTCGAGCGATCCGGGCTCGGTGCCGGTGAGGTATCCGAGCTCGAACTGGTTCGGCGTGATGAGGTCGGCGGCGGGCACCACGCGCTCGCGCAGCAGCACGGGGATCGCGGGCGCGACGAAGCATCCGCTCTTCGCATTGCCCATCACCGGATCGCACGAGTAGACGGCCGCCGGGTTGGCCGCCTTGATACGCGCGACCGCGTCGAGGATGACGTCGGCGATGCCCTCGGAACCCTGGTAGCCAGACAGGATGACGTCGATCTCGGGGAACGCCCCGCGGTCCTCGATGCCGGCGATGACCTCGCGCACGTCCTCGGGACTGATCAGCGGGCCGCGCCAGGCGCCATACCCCGTGTGGTTCGAGAAGTTCACGGTGTAGACCGGCATGACCTCCACGCCGATGCGCTGGAGGGGGAACACGGCCGCGGAGTTGCCGACGTGGCCGTAGGCGACGGCGGACTGGATGGAGAGGACCTTCACCCCTCGATCATTCCATCTCGGCCGCGACGAGTCGCCCGCCCGCCGCACGCACGGCCGCGGCCACGTCGCCGGCGAGCCGGTCGGCGTCGGCGTCGGCGAGGTCGTGCACCGTGAGCCGGAGCCTGCGCACCGCGCTCGCATCGGCGAGGGAGAACTCGTCGCCCGCGCGCACGAGCCATCCGCGCCGCATGAGGTGCTCGGAGA
>NZ_JBFUCL010000304.1:0-4628 GCF_056405255.1 Agromyces sp. P1_H4
CATGTGTTAAGCACGCCGCCAGCGTTCGTCCTGAGCCAGGATCAAACTCTCCAAAAAAACTGGTTCCAACACCCCCGAAGAGGCATTGAGAGCTTCAATCACTGACAGAGAAACAACTGACTATAAAAATCAAATTGTCCATCAATCAAAGGAATCCATACCCACCCCAAAAAGGGACAGGCTGGGGTTCAATAAATTGGCATTGAACATAGTGCACGCTGTTGAGTTCTCAAGAAACGGACGCACCCGAGTTTCAGCCTCGCGGCCTGCCCTCAGGGCAACCTATCTATCGTACCACCTCTGAAAGGAACCGGGCCACAAGGCCCGCGGCCGATGAAACGGCGTGAGGCACAACGCGAACGTTGGGTTCTTACGAGGTGGGTTTTCATCTTAGGCTTGAAATCACCGAGTCGCAATGCGACTTCGAGGCTATTTGGCTAAGAATCTCGCTCACTCGGCCGGTTCGCTCTGTGTCAGTGACCCAGTCGCTTTCCGCTCCGCCGTGGCGATGAGTAAGAATTTACGCGGATCCCGCGGTCGTGCCAAATCGGGCTCGCATCCCGGGCGTGTCGCGGCGGCTCGACGCGCTGGAGCGGGCCAGGACCTCCCGGTCGGGGCCGGATTCCACCTCAGTTCACCTCGTCAGGGTGCGCACTCACGCGTCCCTCGCGCTCCAGCGCGGTGATCGCCTCCACCTCCGTCTCGTCGAGCTCGAAGCCGAAGACGTCGAAGTTCTCGGCCATGCGCTCACGGCGATTCGATTTCGGGAACACGATGTGGCCGCGCTGCAGGTGCCAGCGGATGACGACCTGCGCCGGCGTCACCCCGTGGGCGGACGCGGCATCCGTCACCTCGGGGAGATCGAGCAGGGGGTACTTGCCCTGGCCGAGCGGACCCCACGCCTCGATCGCGATGTCGTGCTCCTCGGCGAAGGCGGCGGTCTCGGGCTGCTGATGGGCTGGGTGCAGCTCGATCTGGTCGACGGCCGGCACGGTGTCGGTCTCGGCCAGCAGCCGCTCGAGATGGGGAACGAGGAAGTTCGAGACGCCGATCGACCGGGTGCGACCCGACGCCCGCAGCTGCTCGAAGGCTCGCCAGGTCTCGACGTAGCGGTCCTGGGCCGGCGTCGGCCAATGGATCAGGTAGAGATCCACGTACTCGAGGCCCAGCCGCTCGAGGCTCCGGTCGAACGCGTCGAACACCGACTGCGTGCCCTGGTCGTCGTTCCACAGCTTCGTCGTCACGTACAGCTGCTCACGTGGGATGCCCGACGCCGCGATGGCGCGGCCCACCCCCTCCTCGTTGCCGTAGATGCGGGCGGTGTCGATGTGGCGATACCCGATCTCGAGCGCCTCGCTGACGATGCCCTCGGCCTGTCTCGGGTCGACCTTGAAGACGCCGAAGCCGAGTTGCGGCACGGAGTTGCCGTCGTTGAGCTGGATGCGCGGGACGATCGGTTGGGTCATGCCCCTCATCCCACCACGCGGGACGGGGCATCCGACAGGGGTTGCCCGCCGACGCCCGATCGGTCACGTCCCGAGATGCGCCGCCCACTCGTTCTCGCACGGCTTACGATGGAGGGCTGTGCTTCCCGCGATCACCTACCCCGCCGAGCTGCCCGTCTCCGGGCAGCGTGAGGAGATCGCGCGCGCGCTCCGCGACCACCAGGTGGTGATCGTCGCCGGAGCCACRGGCTCGGGCAAGACGACGCAGCTGCCGAAGATCTGCCTCGAGCTCGGCCGCGAGTCGATCGCGCACACGCAGCCGCGGCGCATCGCCGCGCGCACCATCGCCGAGCGGATCTCGGAGGAGCTGCAGGTCGAGCTCGGGAGCCTGGTCGGATACCAGGTGCGCTTCACCGACAAGGTGAGCGAGTCGACCCGCGTCAAGGTGATGACCGACGGGATCCTCCTCAACGAGATCCACCGCGACCGCGAGCTGCGCCGGTACGACACGATCATCATCGATGAGGCGCACGAGCGCAGCCTGAACATCGACTTCCTGCTCGGCTACCTCAAGCGCCTGCTCCCCCGCCGCCCCGACCTCAAGGTCATCGTGACGAGCGCGACGATCGACCCCGAGAGCTTCGCCACGCACTTCGCGGATGCCGCGGGCGAGCCGGCGCCCGTCATCGAGGTCTCCGGCCGCACGTACCCCGTGGAGGTGCGCTACCGGCCGCTCGTCGCCGAATCGGGCGCCGGGCCCGCCGGCGAGGACGCCGACGACGAGGGCGCCGCCGCCGAGGACAAGGACGTGCAGCGGGGCATCCTCGAGGCCCTCGACGAGCTCGAGCGCGAGTCATCCGGCGACGTGCTCGTGTTCCTCTCGGGCGAGAGCGAGATCCGCGACGCCGAGGCGGCCGTGCGCGCGCATGCGGTCCGGCGCGGCGGCGTCGGCGAGACCGAGGTGCTCCCCCTCTACGGCCGGCTCTCCTCGGCCGACCAGCACAGGGTGTTCGAGCCGTCGAAGGTCGCTGGGCTGAGGCGACGGGTGGTGCTCGCCACGAACGTGGCCGAGACGAGCCTGACGGTGCCCGGCATCCGGTACGTGGTCGATGCCGGCACGGCGCGCATCAGCCGGTACTCCGTGCGGTCGAAGGTGCAGCGCCTGCCGATCGAGGCGATCTCGCAGGCATCGGCGAACCAGCGCTCGGGTCGATCCGGCCGCACGAGCGACGGCATCGCGATCCGCCTCTACTCGGAAGAGGACTACGAGCGGCGGCCGGAGTACACCGATCCCGAGATCCTCCGCACCAACCTCGCCGCGGTCATCCTGCAGATGGCCTCGCTGGGGCTCGGGCAGATCGAGGAGTTCCCCTTCCTCACCCCGCCCGACAGCCGTGGCATCCGTGACGGCCTCGACCTGCTCCGCGAGCTGGGCGCGATCGACGACGGCGCCGTGGGCGACGGGMCGCAGCTCACGCGCATCGGCCGCCAGCTGTCGCGCCTGCCGATCGAGCCGCGCTTCGCGCGCATGGTGCTCGAGTCGAAGGCGCAGGGCGTGTCGCGCGAGGTGCTCGCGATCGTGGCCGGCCTCACCATCCAGGACCCGCGCGAGCGGCCCCTCGAGAAGCGCGAGCAGGCCGACGGGTTCCACGCGCGGTTCGTCGACCCGACCAGCGATTTCCTCACCCTGCTGAACCTCTGGAACCACCTCGAGGAACAACAGCGCGAACTCTCCGGCAGCGCGTTCCGGCGCATGTGCAAGGCCGAGTTCCTGAACTACCTGCGCGTGCGCGAGTGGCAGGACCTGTACCGCCAGCTCGTGCGACTCGCGAAGCCGTTGGGCCTGCATGTGGCCGAACGCGCCGGCGAGCCGAACGGCGACGGAATCCATCGGGCACTCCTCGCCGGCCTGCTCTCGCAGATCGGGCTCCGCGACGACGCGAAGACGTCGACGGGACGAGGTGGCGCGGGCGCGACTCGTGAGTCGGAGCGCAAGGGCCGTCGGCAGCAGGCCGAGTTCGTCGGCGCGCGCAGCACCCGGTTCGTGATCTTCCCGGGCTCGGCGCTCGCCAAGAAGCCGCCGGCGGCGCTCATGAGCGCGGAGCTCGTCGAGACGAGCCGCCTGTTCGCACGCACGAACGCCGCGATCGACCCGGCCTGGGCCGAGCAGTTGGCCGGCCCGCTCGCGAAGCGGTCGTTCAGCGAGCCTCGCTGGGAGCGCCGACAGGGCTCAGCCGTGGCCGACGAGAAGGTCACGCTGTTCGGCGTGCCGATCGTGGCGAAACGGCGCATCCAGCTCTCGCGCGTCGACCCCGTGCTCGCGCGCGAGTTCTTCATCCGGCACGCCCTCGTGGAGGAGGACTGGGACACGAGCCGCCTCGATCGCCGGCTGTTCTCGTTCGTCCGCGCGAATCGCGGCCTGCGTCGCGAGCTCGGCGAGGTCGAGGAGCGCACTCGGCGGCGCGACATCCTCGCCGGCGACGAAGCGGTCGTGGCGTTCTACGAGGCGAGGGTGCCGGCGGAGGTCGCGGACACGCGCGCCTTCGAACGCTGGTGGCGCGGCGAGCACCGGCGTCGCCCCGACCTGCTCACGATGACGCGCGCCGACCTGCTCGGCGAGGAGGCGGACGCCGACCGCGGCGACGGGTTCCCCGACCGCTGGCGACAGGACGACCAGACGTACTCGCTCGCCTACCGCTTCGAGCCCGGCGCCGACGACGACGGCGTGACGGTCGTGGTGCCGCTCGTGCTACTCCCCCGCGTCGAGGCCATGGGCTTCGACTGGCAGGTGCCGGGCCTCCGCGACGAGCTCATCACCGCCATGCTCCGCACCCTGCCCAAGGTGCTGCGCCGACAGGTCGTGCCCGCAGCCGAGTGGGCCGCGAAGATCGCCGCCGAGCTGCCCGACGGCCCAGAGGCCGGCGCAGAACGCGAACCGTTCCCCGCCGTCATCGCGCACGCCATCCGCCGGCTCACGTTCGCCCCGGTCGATCCGTCGGACTTCGACCTCGACCGGGTGCCGCCGCACCTGCGCGTGACGTTCCGGGCCGTCGATGAGCGAGGTCGGGTCGCCGGCACCTCGAAGGATCTCGGTGAGCTGCAGGCGCGCCTCGCCGACCGCACCCGCGACGCGGTGGCGAAGGCGGTGGCCGCGGCGCCCGGCGGCGCGGCGGGGCGCGGGAG
>NZ_JBFUCL010000305.1:0-4611 GCF_056405255.1 Agromyces sp. P1_H4
GTGCTGGCCGGCGCGGCGGCGGCGATCGGCGAGTTCCTGCGCACCGACGTCGCCGGCGCGATCGTGAACGTCTCCTCGCACCAGGCCCAGCGCGCCGTGCGCGGGGCGCTGCCCTACGCCACGGCGAAGGCGGCGATCGAGGGCCTGACGCGCGCGATCGCGGTGGACTACGGCGCCCGCGGCATCCGTTGCAACGGCGTGGCCCTCGGCTCGATCGTGACCGAGCGCTACACGGCCCACCTCGACGAGCTGTCGGTCTCGAGCCGCGCGTCGTTCGAGGCGCAGGTGCGCCGGCTGCATCCGCTCGGCCGGCCGGGCGAGCCCGCCGACGTGGCGCACGTGGTCGCGTTCCTGCTGTCGGATGCCGCGGGCTTCGTCTCGGGGGCGGTGATCCCGGTCGACGGGGGCCGCGCGGCGCGCGGCGCCGACCCCGAGGAGCGCTGACCTCCGCCTGGAGCGGCGCGGCGGGGCATCCGCTGCCGACGCCGATGCACGCGGCATCCGCTGCTCGAATCGCCCGGGGGCGCGAGCTCAGGACGCGCCGGCCTCGCGCAGGTGCACCCGCTCGCCCTGGCGGCTGAGCAGGTTGATGATCTCGGCGGGCTCGGTCGAGGCGCTGGCGTGCCCATGCGGCACGCGCGTGTCGAACTCGGCGGCCTCGCCCGCCTCGAGCACGATCTCGTCGTCGCCGAGGGCGAGCCGCACGCGGCCGCTGAGCACGTAGATCCAGTCGTAGCCCTCGTGGGCGCGCTGCGCGATGGGCTCGTCGGGCGGATGCCCAGGCAGCACCATCTTGAAGGCGTGCACATCGGGGTTGTCGCGCGTGAGCGGGATGATCGCCCGCCCGCCGCGGTAGAAGGGCTTGGGATGCACGCGCGGGTCGGCGATCTGCGGGGCGCCGACGAGGTCGTCGAGGCTCGCCTGGTAGACCGAGGCCAGCCGGATGAGCAGGTCGAGGGTCGGCTTGCGGCCGCCCGACTCGAGGCGCGACAGCGTGCTGACCGAGATGCCCGTGTGCTCCGAGAGCTCGGCGAGCGTGAGTCCGCGCCGCGCCCGGAGCGCGCGCAGCCGTGGGGCGACGCCGTCGAGCACGCCGTCGAGGTCGTCGGGCATGTTCGCCCCTCCTTTGCCGTTCCGGCAAACCATGTTGCCAGGTCGGCGCACGCTCCGCAGCATGGGAGACATGCAGAACTCGTGGGATGTCATCATCGTCGGCGGCGGCAGCGCCGGGCTCAGCGCCGCCCTCATGCTCGGGCGCGCGCGACGCCGGGTTCTCGTGCTCGACGGAGGCGCCCCGCGCAACGGCGTCGCCGCCCACATGCACGGCGTGCTCGGCCGCGACGGGTGGTCGCCGCTCGACCTGCTCGCCGCCGGCCGCGAGGAGGTGCGGCGGTACGGGGTGGTCGTGGAGTCGGGCGAGGTCGCTGCTGCGGGCCCAGGCGGGCGCGGGGGCGCGACGCCCGTCGACGGCGGGTTCGAGGTCGCCGCGGCTGACGGCACCCGCCACGTCGCCCGTCGCCTGCTCGTCGCCACCGGCGTGCGCGATGGCCTGCCCGAGGTTCCCGGGCTCGCCGAGCAGTGGGGATCGGGCGCCGTGGTCTGCCCGTACTGCGACGGATGGGAGGTGCGCGACCGCCACATCGGCGTGCTCGCCGGCGGGCCGGTGGCGCTGCACCAGGCGCAGCTCCTGCGGCAGTGGTCGGCCGACATCACCTACTTCGTGAACGGCACGGAGTTGCCGGCCGACGCCTACGCGGCACTCGTCGCCCGCGGCATCGCCGTGGAGTCGCGCGAGGTCGTGCGGGTCGTCGCCGACGAGCACGGCCGGCTCAGCGGCATCCGTCTCGCCGACTGCACCGAGGTGCCGATCGACTCGCTGTTCCTGCAGCCGTTGCCACTGCCGAACGACGCCGTGCTTCGCTCGCTGGGCGCGGCGACGACCGAGCAGCTCGGCGTCGACTGGGTGGCGGTCGATGCCGACGGCCGCACGAGCGTGCCGGGGCTCTGGGCGGCGGGCAACGTCGTGTCGCCGCGCACCTCGGTGCCCATCGCGTCGGGTTCCGGCAACGCCGTGGGCGCGGCGATCAACGCCGACCTCGTCGAGGAGGAGGTCCGCGAGGCGCTCGCCGCCGACGTTGGTGCGGCCTGAGCGAGTTTCGATCCAGATCGAAACGCTGGCGGGTCGGATGCCGCAGCGCGAGGCTCGAGCATGGCACACCCCCACGCACCCCCGCTGACGAAAGGACCACCGCATGTCGTTCCAGGCATACCTCGACAACATCGAGACGGAGACCGGACTCACGCCGCGCCAGTTCATCGAGCTCGCGCACGAGCGCGGCTTCGACGAGACCACCAAGTCGGCGCCGATCGTGGCGTGGCTGAAGGAGGACTACGGGCTCGGCCAGGGGCACGCCATGGCGCTCGTGCACGTGATCACGAAGGGGCCGCAGATCAGCACGAAGCACGTCGGCACCGACGGCGCCCACAGCGACGCATCCGACACCCTCTGGCTCGACGGCAAGGCGACGAACCCGAACCCCTGAGCGTCGACGCGACCACGCCTCCGCCGCGAATGCAAGCCCCTGCAGCGGTGCCGGTCGCTCCTCGTACGATCGCGGCATGACCGACCAGAATGCCGCAAGCAGCCAGCCCGACGACACCGAGGACGACGACCTCGTCGAGGAATCCGACGAGATGCTCGGCTCCCGCGGAAGCGGTGACGACGCCGCCAGCAAGGACCCGTCGGACTGGGTGACCGGCGACGAGCCGATGACCGCCGCACAGCGCAGCTACCTCGACACACTCGCGCGAGAGGCGGGCGAGGAGGTCCCCGCCGACCTCACCAAGGCGCAGGCCTCGGCCGAGATCGAGCGACTGCAGCGCCTCACCGGTCGCGGGCAGTAGCCTCGACACGCATGCGACACCTCTCCGACGACTCCGCCGCCCTCGCCGAGCCCGCCGCCGATCTCACGATCCGGCACCTGACGGACGCCGACGAGCTCGAACTGTTCAACCGCATCCCCTACTCGCTCAATGACGAGCTCGCCGACGACCTCTCGGGTGGACGCCGGCGGCTCGACTGGATGTGGGTCGGGGTGCGAGACGGCCGGCTCCTCGGGCGCATCGGCTGGTGGACGAGCACCGAGGGTGCCGTACCGGAGCAGCTCGACATCTTCGACGTCGACGATGCGCTCCCCGACGACTGCTTCCGTGAGGTCGGCGCGGCACTCCTCGAACGGGCCGCCGCGCACGTGCTCGCGGGCGTCGACACGCCACCCGAGTTCGCGCGCTACCTCCCCGGCGACTGGCGCGATGATCCCGTGCAGCGGCGGGGCACCGAGTTGCGCATGGAGCTGCTCGAGCGCACCGGTGCCCGCTTCGTCGTCGAGCGCCTCCGCCTGGAGTGGACTCCGGGCACCCCGATGGCCGCAGCCGATGGCCGGCTCACGTTCCGGCCGTTCGCCTCGGACGCCGAGTTCCTCGACGTGACCACGCGCGTGCTCACCGGCACGCTCGACGCCCACAGCGTGGAGGAGCTCGCCGAGCACTCACCCCGCGAGGTGGCCGAGGCCTGGTACGACGACGAGTTCGCCCGGTACACGACGCCCAGGGAGTGGTGGCGCGTCGCGGTCGACGACGCCGGCGGAATCGTCGGCTTCGTCGTGCCGGCCCGCAACTCCTACCACCCGATCATCGCCTACCTCGGCGTGCTGCCCGAGCATCGCGGACGTGGTTACATCGACGGGATCCTGACGGAGGGCACCCGGGTGCTCCACGAGGCAGGGGTCTCGCACATCCGCGCCTCCACCGACGTGGGCAACGTGCCCATGGCCGCGGCGTTCGCCCGGGCCGGCTACGTCACCTTCGAGCGGCTGGTGAACCTGGCCTGGGGCTGAGCCCGCGGCATCCGCTGGTCGGCCCGCGGCGCACGTGCGTCAGCGCGTGAGGTCGTCGCGCTCGACGATGCGCTCGGCGTCCCAGGGCTCGGCCCAGCCGAGCTCGTCGAACATGCGCGACAGCACCAGCGCCGTGAAGCCCCACACGATGCGGTCGCCCACGGTGAACGCGGGCGACCGGTAGGTGTGGTCGCCGAGGGTGTACACGGTGATCGCGCGGTTCGCGGGCTCGAGCAGGTCGGCGACCGGGATGCGGAACACGTCGACCGACTCGTCGTGGTCGACCGCGGCCACCTCGCTCGGGTGGGTCCACCACGCGGGCACGGGCGTGACGATGTGCCGGCTGACCGGCACCGCCATCTCGGGAAGCGTGCCGAGCGGTTCGATGCCGTCGGGATCGAGCCCGGTCTCCTCGACCGCCTCGCGCAGGGCGCCGGCGATGGGTCCGTCATCGGATGCCTCGAGCCGCCCGCCCGGGAACGCGATCTGCCCCGCGTGGCTGCCGAGGGTCGCCGCGCGGCGCAGCAGCAGCACGTCGAGGTCGCGGGCGACGGGACCGCCGGTGCGCGCGGGCACGTGGTCGAGCACCCCGAACAGCACGAGCACCGCCGCCGGACGCAGGCTCGAGACGTCCCAGAGCCCCTGCGGCATGTCGGCGTTCCACTCGATGCCGCGCTCGCAGAGGGCGACGAGCTCGGCGCGGGCCGCGCGGGCT
>NZ_JBFUCL010000306.1:0-4611 GCF_056405255.1 Agromyces sp. P1_H4
GGGTGCACCAGACCGACTTCACGAACGACGAGGCCGTCGGCTTCCTCGCCGACCGCCTCGCGCGGCTCGGCGTCGAGGACGCGCTCGTGCGCGCCGGCGCGGTCGCCGGATCAACCGTCGTCATCGGGCCGGGTTCGGGCGTCGTGTTCGACTGGGAGCCGACCCTCACCTCGACCGCCGAGCTCATCACCGCACCGCGCGGCGCGGACCTCCGCCTCGACGACAATCGCCGGGCCACCCGCGCCGAGCGCAAGACCGAGTACCACGAGCGCATGGACGCGAAGGCCGAAGCCCGAGCCGAGCTCCAGCGCGAGCGCGAGGCCGGCCTGTGGGGCGAGGACCCCGACGTCGAGGTCGCCGTCGACGTCGCCGTCGACGACCTGCAGCCGGCGGACGGCGAGGGATCGGGGGAGGGCGAACGGTGACACCGCGTACGCGCGCCGACATCCCCGATGCCCGGCGCATCGTCGTGAAGGTCGGCTCGTCCTCGATCAGCGGCGCGAACGCCGGACAGATCGGCCCGCTCGTCGATGCCCTCGCAGCCGCGCACGAGCGCGGCACCGAGGTGGTGCTCGTCTCCTCGGGGGCCATCGCCACCGGCATGCCCTACCTCAAGCTCGACGCGCGGCCCACCGACCTCGCGACGCAGCAGGCCGCGGCATCCGTCGGCCAGAACCTGCTCGTGTTCCGCTACCAGGACTCGCTCGACCGCTACGGCATCGTCGCCGGCCAGGTGCTCCTCACCGCCGGCGACCTCGAGCACGCCACGCCGCGCTCCAACGCGCAGCGCGCCATGGATCGCCTGCTGGCACTGCGCATCCTGCCGATCGTGAACGAGAACGACACCGTCGCGACCCACGAGATCCGCTTCGGCGACAACGACCGGCTCGCGGCCCTTGTCGCCGAGCTCATCGGCGCCGACCTGCTCGTGCTGCTCTCCGACGTGGACGCCCTGTACACGCGGCCGCCGCACCTCGAGGGAGCCGAGCGGATCGCGCACGTCGCGTTCGGCGATGAGCTCGCCGGCGTCGAGATCGGGTCGGTGGGGCGTGCCGGCGTCGGCACCGGGGGGGCGGAGACGAAGGTCTCCGCCGCCCGCATCGCCGCGGAGGCGGGAGCCGCGGTGCTCATCACGGCGACCCCGCTCGTCGCCGAGGCCCTCGCAGGTGCCGAGATCGGCACGTGGTTCGATGCGGCACCCGATCGTCACACTCGAGGCGGCGAATCCGACCTCGCCTAGGCTGGTCGCATGGAGCACCCCGACCTCGACGCCACGGTGATCGACGCGCGCCTCGCCGCCGCGAAGGAGGCGTCCTATCGGCTCGCGCGCGCGACGACGTCCGAGAAGGACGCTGCGCTCGCCCAGGTGTCCTCGATCCTCCGCGAGCGCACCGACGAGATCGTCGCCGCCAACGCGCTCGACCTCGAAGCCGGCCGGGCGGGCGGCCTCGCCGCGGGGCTCCTCGACCGGCTGACGCTCGATCCCGTGCGCATCGGCGCCCTCGCCGACGCCGTGCTCGAGGTGATCGCCCTCACCGACCCCGTGGGCGAGACCGTGAGCGGCCGTTCGCTTCCGAGCGGCGTGCGCATCGACCAGGTGCGCGTGCCACTCGGCGTCGTCGGTGCGATCTACGAGGCCCGCCCCAACGTGACCGTCGACATCGCCGTGCTCGCGCTGAAGAGCGGCAACGCCGTCGTGCTGCGCGGCGGCAGCGCCGCCGAGCAGACCAACGCGGTGCTCGTCGGCGTGCTCCGCGACGCCCTCGCGGCGGTCGGGCTGCCAGCCGACGGCGTGCAGACCGTCGACGACTTCGGGCGGGCGGGCGCCCGGCACCTCATGCAGGCCCGCGACTACGTCGACGTGCTCATCCCTCGCGGCAGCGCCGGCCTGATCAAGGCGGTCGTCGACGAGGCGCGCGTGCCGGTCATCGAGACCGGGGCCGGGGTGGTGCACATGTTCCTCGACGCCAGCGCGCGGGAGGACTGGGCAGTCGAGCTCGTGCACAACGCGAAGACGCAGCGCCCCAGCGTGTGCAACGCCCTCGAGACGCTGCTCGTGCACCGAGAGGCGGCCGAGCGGCTGCTGCCGCCCGTGCTCGACCGGCTCGAGGCATCCGGCGTCACCATCCACGCCGATCAGCGCGTGCGGTCGCTGCGCCCGGAGGCCCTCGAGGTCACCGACGAGGACTGGGCCACCGAGCACATGAGCCTCGACCTCTCGGTGGGCATCGTCGATTCGCTCGACGACGCGCTCGCGCACATCCGCCGGTACTCCACCAAGCACACCGAATCGATCGTCACGAACGACCTCGGCAACGCAGAGCGGTTCCTCAACGAGGTGGATGCCGCGGCCGTCATGGTCAACGCGTCCACCCGGTTCACCGACGGCGCCGAGTTCGGGTTCGGAGCCGAGGTCGGGATCTCCACGCAGAAGCTGCACGCCCGCGGCCCCATGGGGCTGCCCGAGCTCACCAGCACGAAGTGGATCGTGCGCGGGGCCGGGCACGTGCGCGGCTGACGTCGCTAGACTGTCACGAGCGACACCCGCAGGATCGAAAGGAACGGCGAATGAGCCTCACGACCGCAGTGCTGACCGGCACGGTACTCACCGAGACGGTGCACGCGAGAGAGCTCCCGATGGAGCCGTTCATGTACGGCGTCGTCGCGATCATCATCTTCGCCGCCCTGGCGTTCGTCGCGGCGTCCTACCGCGACGTCGCGAACCGCCACCGCGCGAAGGCCGAGGCCTACGCCGCCCGTCACGGCGGGAGCGAGCACGGCGGGCACTGAGCGGGCCTCCGCGCGATGACGGGTGAGAACGGTCGGCCACGCATCGGCGTGATGGGCGGCACGTTCGACCCCATCCATCACGGCCACCTGGTGGCCGCGAGCGAGGTGGCGCAGTCGCTCGGCCTCGACGAGGTCATGTTCGTGCCCACGGGCGCGCCGAGCTACAAGGCCGACGTCACTCCGGCCGAGCACCGCTATCTCATGACGGTCATCGCAACGGCGTCGAACCCGACCTTCACCGTGAGCCGCGTCGACATCGACCGCCACAAGCCCACGTTCACGATCGACACGCTGCGCGACCTGCACGAGGAGCGGCCCGACGCCGACCTCTACTTCATCACCGGGGCCGACGCGATCGCCCAGATCCTGTCGTGGAAGGACGTCGACGAGCTCTGGCGACTCGCGCATTTCGTCGCTGTGAGTCGGCCGGGACACGTGCTGTCCGTTTCGGGTTTGCCTGAGCAGGACGTAAGCTTGCTGGAGGTTCCGGCACTTGCGATCTCGTCGACCGACTGCCGGGACAGGGTGCGCCGGGGATTCCCGGTGTGGTACTTGGTGCCCGATGGGGTCGTCCAGTACATCTCCAAGCACCATCTCTATCGGAGTGTCGAATGACGTCGTCGCAGGAACCCCCGCTGACGCGCCGCGAGTTGCGTGAGCGCGAACGGCTGCGTGAGCAGCAGGAGACGTCGCCGACCCCGGATGCCGCTCAGGCGGCTCCCGCTCAGCCGGTTGCTGCTGCGCCGCAGACGACCGAGCCCCAGCGACCGCCCGTCCCGCCGGTGCAGGCCGCTCCGCCCGTCCAGGCTCCGCCGCCTGCCGCGCCCGCCCAGGTGCAGCCGGGCTACGCCGCCCCCCGTTCGGCCGGCGCCGGCACGGACCCCGCCTCCCCGTTCGGCGGCGCCGTCGTCGCGACGCCTGCGGGCGATCCGTTCGCCTCGATCCTGCCGCCGCCGATGGGTGCCGACACGGCCATGACCCCTGAGCGCACCCTCACCCGCCGTGAGCTGCGCGCGATGCTCGACGCGAACTCGACGGGCGAGTTCGACGAGCTCGACTTCGGCGATGAGCCCGCGACGCAGGCGCCGGCGCCGGCCCCCACCGCGAATCCGTTCGCGCCGACGCCGACGCCCCTGCGGGCGCCCGCGCCTCACCAGGTCGCCGACGCCGCGATCGCCGACGAACCCCTCATCGCGCCGAGGCCGGTCGGACACTGGACCGACCAGCTCAACGCCCCGGTCGACCGGGCCGAACCGTTCGACCAGCTGCTGTCGCGCGGCGGCGTGAGTCACGGCGTGCCGACCACGACGAACGCGCTCATCCTGCCGACCCTTCCCGACCACGGGCCGATGGGCGGCTCGCTGGCGGCGAGCGGCGAGACGATCGTCACCGGCTCCGTCGACCTGCCGCGGAGCTTCGGGGCCACGGGCGTGCACCCCAGCCAGATCGACTCCTCCGACGTCGACCGTCTCTTCGATCAGGTCGAGGACGGCGCCGGTGTGGGCGCCCCGGTTGCCGCGACCCGCGCCATCAGCACCCAGAACGCCGCGCGGGCCATGATGGCTCCGCCGAAGAAGGAGGGCATGAACGTTCCGCTCGTGCTCGCCGTGACCGCCGGCGTGCTCGCGCTCGGCGTCGTCGCCACCCTCGTCATCGGTGCGCTGACCGGGCTCTTCTGAGTCCGCCACCGCACCACCATCCGGAAGTGAACGCATGACCGCATCCGACCAGGCACTCGAGTCGCTCGCCCTCGCGGCGCGCGCAGCGGATTCGAAGGGCGGCGAGGACCTCGTCGCCCTCGACGTGTCGGGACCGCTGCCG
>NZ_JBFUCL010000307.1:0-4608 GCF_056405255.1 Agromyces sp. P1_H4
GTACGTCGAGAACTTGAAGCCCTTCGTGTAGTCGAACTTCTCGACCGCACGGATGAGGCCCAGGTTGCCCTCCTGGATCAGGTCTAGGAACTGCATGCCACGGCCCGTGTAGCGCTTCGCCAGCGAGACGACGAGACGCAGGTTGGCGCCGAGCAGGTGGCTCTTCGCACGCTGGCCGTCCTTGGCGACCCACTGCAGCTCGCGACCGAGCTGCGAGCGCTTCTCGGCGTCGGTCATGTGCGAGAGCTTCTCCTCGGCGAAGAGACCGGCCTCGATGCGCATGGCCAGCTCGACCTCTTCGGCCGCGTTCAGGAGCGCGACCTTGCCGATCTGCTTCAGGTAGTCCTTGACCGGGTCGGCCGTCGCGCCGGTGATGTGGGCATATCGGGGCGCGATTCCAGGAGAGACTGCGTGGCCGCGGGGTGCTGTCTGGCGTGTGGGAGGTGCAGCCGCGACGGGGTATGTGAACAGGATCACATCGGAGTCGGGCGACATTCGTGTCTCTTCGGCATCCCGATGAAGTGGCACGACGTGGAATCCGAACTCGATTTCGTCGTCGAAGGCGTCGAGGTCAAGGTCCTCGTAGCCGTCGTTGTCCTCGTCTGGGACGGCTTCCGCGAGATCGATGAGCCACGATGTGAGCTCAGACCCAGAGTCCGACTCTTCAATCCCGATCTGAGTCGATGTGTTCACTGATGCGCTCCATCGGGCAGCACCGCGATCGGCTGGGCCCGCCGCGCTCGGGTGTTCGACACGGCGGCATTGAGACCACCGACGGGTTGAGCGATGGTCACCACGGATCCGGTCATCGACTACTCCAATCGGCTAGGTCGTCGGACGCTTCGAGCGGCAGCCGTCGTTGCTGAACCAGTCGATAGCTGACTGACGTTACCCGCGTGGTACGACAGTGAGGCCTCCTTCGAACAGGCACATTCGAACACTTGACTGAGAAAGCCTCTTTGATCTGGGGTTTCTCTGCATCGCCCCAAAACGAGGCACAGGATCAGGTTCGGGCCGGCGCGCGGGCAATGTCGGTGGTCCTTCCTACTGTCGGAATCTTCGGCTACGGCTGGAGTCAGCAAGGAGCGCCGACAATGGGCTCGGACTCACCCCTCAGCGGACGGATGGACGCGTACCAGCGCGACAGTGACTCCCCACTCGACCACATCGATCGCGCGCAGTTTGCCGCCGACGTTCGCGCACTCGAATTGCGCCTCGCGATCATCGACGATCGTTTCGAGCGACTCGCCTCGCGGCCCCACGATGCCTACCAGGATTGGCGCCGCGACACGGTGACGCGCCTGCGGTCCGTGGCTGACCGCGCCGGCCTCCTCGAAGGGCGTGGAGCACTCGATCAGCATCAGCATCGACACGTCGCCGCGGTACTCACCGTTCTGCGTCGACGGCTGACGCAGCTCGATGAACGACACGCGACGCACGGCGACGGTCGGGCCCGCCGCCGTGACGGCCCGTGCGTCGGTGCCGTTCAGACAACCCGAGTCGCCGGCTGAGCGAAGTCGTCACAGAACGGCACTGACGAGAATCCGCGCGGTGCGCCGCTTGATCAGCGCGCCGACGCTACAGTCGGTCCACCGTCAGTGCTCGCGGCAACGATTGCAAATCCACGAGCAGGCCGCTTCCGCCACTCAACGCCGACCGTCGAAACGCCTCGGTGAGTTCATTCGGGAGGCTCGAGATGGGCACCTGGTGCGCGTCGCGAATGTGTTTGACGTCCACCCTGAACGGATAGCGCAGCTCGCCGCTCTCGATCTCGTCGGGCCGTAGCAACGTCGCCTCCCGTCGAACGCCCGACTCGGCGCGGAAGACTGCGATGCGTCGGAGCGAACCCTCGGCCCACATGTCCGAGGATCTGCGGGGGCTTCCGCCGAGCGTCGGGTGATTGAAGCCGGTGGCGATGAGCACAACGGTGCCACGGGTTACATGCACGTAGTGATCCCGTTCGCGGGTGAAGCCCCACCAACCGGTCTGGATCGCGTGTTCGAGATTGCGTCGACCGAGGTTGTCACTGCGCAGGTAGAGGGCGATCGCCAGCATGTGTTCGATTCTGCCCGACAGAGCATCGGTGCATGCCCGAACGATGATAGGCGCTCACTGAGACTGACAAACTCGTCAGGTCGAGCTCCGCGAAGACCCCATTCCTCGACGTGTCAGCCCGCGATTCTCCAAGCCCTACACTTCAACTGCGAAGACTCCTATCTTCGCGGGCCTTTCCCCGTCCAACATTCAGGAGCCGACGATGGATGACGAGATCCAGCTGATCAGTGACGGCGACGGGCTGGCGGTCATCGGGCATCCGACCGCTGTTGATCGATTCCTCGTCTCTGAGGGGTTGCATTCGAAGGACCTCGGATTGCAAAGGCTCCGACCAGCGCTGGGCACCGCGGCGRGCGTCGCACAGGCCGGTTCCGAGATCGCCGCCAACTCAGGTCGATGGGTCCAACTCACGAAGGAGTCCGCGCAGCTTGCCAGCAAGTACCCGCTGGTGAAGAATTCGTCGACCGGTCTCAGCACCGGCGTGCTGCGGGGGGACAAGGGGCAGTTCGTTCATCTCCTCCAGTTCGCGAAGGGACCCGGATCGGTTCTGGCCAACCCAGCGATTCTGGCCGGCGCCGCAGGGATCATGGCGCAAGTTGCCATGCAGCAGGCCATGGACGAGATCACCGACTATCTGGCCACGATCGACGAGAAAGTCGACGACGTGCTCCGCGCCCAGAAGGACGCGGTGCTGGCGGACATGATCGGAGTGCACCTCGTGATCGAGGAGGCCATGACGATCCGAGAGCACATGGGTCGGGTCTCCGAGGTCACCTGGTCGAAGGTACAAGCCACGCCGGCGACGATCGCACGAACCCAGGCGTACGCGTTGCGTCAAATCGACGCGCTTGCGGAGAAGTTGGAGCGCAAGACCCAGGTCGGTGATCTCGCCAAGGCGGCGAAGGAAGCAGAGTCCAAGGCCGAAGAATGGCACGCTGTGCTGGCTCGCTGCTTCCAACTGCAGGACGCGATCGCCGTACTGGAACTCGACCGGGTGCTGGACGCGTCTCCGGATGAACTGGACCGACATCGCCTTGCGCTGAAGGCCGCCCGTCAGAACCGGCTGGAACTCATCTCTCGGAGCACTGAACACCTGATGGCCCGCATGAACGCCGCTGCCGGCACGGCGAACACGAGGGTGCTGCTGCACCCGACCACGTCCCGGGCCGTGGTGCATTCGACCAACCGCGTTGCGATCGCCGTCGTCGAGTTCCAGGGGCGGCTGGGGATCGAGCTTGGTCGACAATCGCTGGAGGCGAGACGGTGGGGGACGCGGCAACGGAAGTGCGAGACAAGTTGCTCGCGACCGGAGCAGGGGGCGTCGACGCCGCCAAGCGTGTCGGTGACGAGACCCTTGACCGAGCAAGATCCGTAACGGGCAAGCTCTCCAGCGGGATCGCCCAGCGAGCGCTCCGTTGGCGCGGGGACGAGGAAGAAGTCTGAGAGAGCGGCGCCGTCAGTTACGTGGGGCTCTCGGATTGACGACCGCGTAAGCCTCTCGGCTCCGTCCGGGTCGACAGGCTTCAGTGTCGTAGGATCGGCGCCGTGATCAAGCATCCGACGGCCGAAGTGCCGAACCCGGGGGAATCGGTCGCGGTGCTTCAACGGTTGCTCAGGTTGTGGCATGCCCACGACGGGGGCGCGGCGATCCCGAAGATCGATGGCACCTCTCTGCCGGCCCTGGCGATTCACGTACAGGTCGAACACATCGCCGAACTGACGACATCGGTCATCCAGTTGCTTCATTCCAACATCTACCTCTCAACCGCGCCCCTGGTCAGGTTGAGCATGGAATGCGCGGTGAACGCCGTCTGGTGGGCGAGAGAGCCGATCGGCGTTCGAAGCTCGATGCATGAAGCGGCCCGTCAGAGCGGGCTCCTGGTTCGAGCGATGCGCCGCCTTTCGCCTGGGGCGTTCCAAGACACTCGGGAGCTCGATGCGGTACTTCGCGACTACGCCGTCTTCGCGTCTGATGAAGCACGGGTGTTCGAAAAACGCTGCAAAGCGATTCCGGGTGGCGAGTGGATCTACCCGTACTACCGGCTCTTGTCGGAGGCTTCACATGGAGGGCCACCGCTCCTCAGCGAGTACATGAGACGGATCGCTCCGACAGAGGAGAACCCGGAGGGGATCAATCTCCTCCAGCGCCCGCATTATCGGCACCTCGAGATCGCACTTGGGACACAAGTCATCATGTTCGCACTCGCCCTGGCCGCGTGGGATTCGGTGCTGCCAGATCACCCGGACGAGCAAGAGCTCCATGAGCTGAGCGATCGCCTCGGCTTCGGTGAGTTGATTCGTCAAGCAACCGGATTCCCATGAAGCTCGTGAACACTGCGCGCTGCGGGCTGGCTTGAAGCAAGCTGCAGGCGACAAACAATCCTTGGGTCGGTGACCGCGTCGCCCAATAGTTCCACAAGCCTCGACGCCAGGGCGCGGACCCGGCATAGACTCCGCGATATGGACGAGTCGGCCGCCCTCGACACGACCGCGGCGCGCGCCGTCGAGACGGCCGACCGCGATCGGGTGCTGTGGACCGACGCAGACCGCGAG
>NZ_JBFUCL010000308.1:0-4600 GCF_056405255.1 Agromyces sp. P1_H4
GGTCGGCTACAACGGCACCGACCCGTTCGGCGGCCCCACGCGGCATCCGCTCGACGTCGTGCACGTGGTCGAGAAGCTCGCCGAGCTCGGCGCCTACGGCCTCACCTTCCACGACGACGACCTCTTCGCGTTCGGCTCGACCGACGCCGAGCGCCAGACGCAGATCGACCGCCTCAAGGGCGCGCTCGACGACACCGGCCTCATCGTGCCGATGGTCACCACCAATCTCTTCTCGGCGCCGGTCTTCAAGGACGGCGGCTTCACCGCGAACGATCGCGACGTGCGCCGCTACGCGCTGCGCAAGGTGTTCCGCCAGCTCGACCTCGGCGCCGAGCTCGGCGCGAAGACGTTCGTCATGTGGGGCGGCCGCGAGGGGGCCGAGTACGACGCGGCCAAGGACATCCGCCAGGCGCTCGAGCGCTACCGCGAGGCCGTCAACCTCCTCGGCGACTACGTGACCGACAAGGGCTACGACATCCGATTCGCCATCGAGCCGAAGCCGAACGAGCCCCGTGGCGACATCCTGCTGCCGACGCTCGGCCACGCGATCGCCTTCATCGACTCGCTCGAGCGCCCCGAGCTCGTGGGCCTCAACCCCGAGGTCGGCCACGAGCAGATGGCGGGCCTCAACTTCGCCGCCGGCATCGCCCAGGCGCTGTACCACGGCAAGCTCTTCCACATCGACCTCAACGGCCAGCGCGGCATCAAGTACGACCAGGACCTCGTGTTCGGCCACGGCGACCTGCACAACGCGTTCGCGCTCGTCGACCTGCTCGAGAACGGCGGCCCCGGCGGCGTCCCGGCCTACGACGGCCCGCGCCACTTCGACTACAAGCCCTCGCGCACTGAGGACGAGAAGGGCGTGTGGGAGTCGGCTGCGGCCAACATGCGCACCTACCTGCTGCTGAAGGAGCGCGCCGCGGCCTTCCGCGCCGACCCCGAGGTGCAGGAGGCGCTCGAGGCCGCCAAGGTCTTCGAGCTGTCGACCCCGACGCTCAACGAGGGCGAGACCTACGACGAGTTCCTCGCCGACCGGTCGGCCTACGAGGACTTCGACCCGAGCGTCTACCTGAACGGCAAGGGCGGCGGCTTCGTGCGCCTGCAGCAGCTCGCCACCGAGCACCTGCTGGGCGCGAGGCGCTAGCCTCGCGCAAAGGCGGCAGCCGTAGCCCCGAGAGGCGCGCAGCGCCGAAGGGCGTGCCGCGGCAGCCTTGAGAACGTGACACGCAGGACCACGAAGGAGTAACCCTCAAATGGCACTCGTCGCCGGCGTCGACTCGTCGACGCAGTCCTGCAAGGTCGTGATCCGGGATGCCGCGACCGGGGCCCTCGTGCGCTCCGGCCGCGCCCCGCACCCCGACGGCACCGAGGTCGATCCCGCCGCCTGGTGGGGCGCCCTGCTCTCGGCGTTCGCGGACGCGGACGGGCTCGACGGCGTCGAGGCGATCTCGGTCGGCGGCCAGCAGCACGGCATGGTCGTGCTCGACGACGAGGGCCGCGTCATCCGCGACGCCCTGCTCTGGAACGACACCCGCTCGGCGCAGGCGGCACGAGACCTGATCGACGAGGTCGGCGCCGACGAGTACGCCCGGCGCACGGGCGTCGTRCCGGTCGCGTCGTTCACGGCGACGAAGCTGCGCTGGCTGCGCGACGCCGAGCCGGATGCCGCGGCCCGCGTCGCGGCGGTGGCCCTCCCCCACGACTGGCTGACGTGGCGCCTGCGCGGCTACGGCCCAGCGGACGAGTCGTCGCTCGGCCCCGTGCTCGACGAGCTCACGACCGACCGCTCCGACGCGAGCGGCACGGCCTACTGGGGCGCCGACGGGTACGACCGCGACCTGCTCGTGCGCGCGCTCGGCCACGACGTGATCCTGCCGCGGGTGCTCGGCCCCGGCGAGGCGGCGGGCCGCACGCCCGACGGCATCCTCGTCGGCCCGGGCGCGGGCGACAACGCCGCGGCCGCACTCGGGCTCGACGCGGCATCCGGCGACGTCGTCGTGTCGATCGGCACGAGCGGCACGGTCTTCGCCGTGACGGATGCCCCCATCGCCGACGCCTCGGGCACCGTCGCCGGGTTCGCGGATGCCACGGGGCGCTTCCTGCCGCTCATCGCCACGCTCAACGCCGCGCGGGTGCTCGACGCGACTGCGCGCCTGCTCGGCGTCGACCACGCCGAACTCGGACGCCTGGCCCTCGACGCCGAGCCCGGGGCATCCGGTGCCGTGCTCGTGCCCTACTTCGAGGGCGAGCGCACGCCGAACCTGCCGCACGCCATGGCCTCGTTCTCGGGGCTCACGCTGGCGAACACGACCCGGCCTGCGATCGCGCGCGCGGCAATCGAGGGCATGCTCTGCGGACTCGCCGACGGCCTCGACGCGGTGCGCGGCCAGGGCGTCGAGGCGCAGCGGGTGCTGCTCATCGGCGGCGCCGCGCAGAACCCCGCCGTGCGGGCGGTCGCAGCCCAGGTGTTCGACGCGCCCGTGGTCGTGCCCGCGCCCGGCGAGTACGTCGCGGACGGGGCCGCCCGCCAGGCCGCGTGGGTGCTCACTGGCGCACGGCCCGGCTGGCCGGTCGAGGTCGCCGAGGAGCTCGCAGTCGACGTTCGGCCCGAGATCCGCGAGCGGTACGCCGCGGCTGCCCGCGTCGCCGCAGCTGCCGCTCGGTGAACCACCTGATCGATGCCGCCGCCGGCGGCTCCGAGCACCGCCGGGGCGCCACCACCGTCACCGTCACCGGTCGCGACGGCGCGCCCCTCGCCGACACCGAGGTGGTCGTCGAGCAGATCAGCCACCAGTTCGGCTTCGGCAACATCGGCTTCGACCTCGTGCCGATGGCCAACGGCCGGGGCGCGCCCGGCGACGAGGAGCTCGCCGCCCGCCTGGTCGAGCTCTTCAACGTCGCCACGCTGCCGTTCTACTGGCGCGACTTCGAGCCGGAACCCGACCGGCCGCGCACGACCGAGCTGCGCCGCACCGCCGAGTGGCTCCGTCAGCGCGGAGTGGCCGTGAAGGGGCATCCGCTCGCCTGGCACACGCTCGCCCCCGAGTGGCTGCTGGACCTCCCGCTGGACGAAGTGGAGGCGGCGCTGCGCGCCCGCATCCGCCGCGAGGTCGGCGAGTTCGYCGGACTGATCGACACCTGGGACGCGATCAACGAGGTCGTGATCATGCCGGTGTTCGAGGCCGAGGACAACGCGATCACGCCCCTCGCGCGTGCGCGGGGGCGCATCCACCTGATCCGCCTCGCGTTCGAGGAGGCGCGTGCCGCGAATCCGGCGGCGACGCTGCTGCTCAACGACTTCGACCTCTCGAGTGCGTACGAGTGCCTCATCGAGGGCGTGCTCGAGGCCGGCATCCGCATCGACGCGATCGGCCTCCAGACCCACATGCACCAGGGCTTCCGCGGCGAGGAGGCGCTCGTCGCGATCGCCGACCGGTTCGCACGTTACGGGGTGCCGCTGCACTTCACCGAGACGTCGCTCGTCTCAGGCGACCTCATGCCTCCGCACATCGAGGACCTCAACGACTGGCGGGTCGACGAATGGCCGTCGACGCCCGAGGGCGAGGCCCGCCAGGCCGACGAGCTCGAACGCCACTACCAAACGCTCGTCGGGCACCCCGCGGTCGAAGCCATCACGTACTGGGGCATCACCGACCGGGGCGCCTGGCTCAACGCGCCGATCGGGCTGCTGCGCGCCGACGGCACGCCGAAGCCGTCGTACGACGCGCTGCACCGCCTCGTGAAGGGCGAGTGGTGGCTTCCGCCGACGACCGCGCGCACGGATGCCGCGGGTCGGGTGTCCGTGCGCGGATTCGCGGGCGACTACGCGGTGCGGCCGGCCCGGGGCCGAGGGGATGCCGCGCCGGCGGCGTTCACCGTCACGAGGGGCGTCTCCGGCGAGGCATCCGTCGTCCTCGCCTGAGTTCGCGTTCGTGGCGTTCCCGGGCTCTCACCGGCGCATGCCGGCCTCGACGCACACCCGTCGGCGTAGCATTGAGGCGAGACGTCGCCCGCTGACGGCGCCCCGGATGCTCAAGAGCGAGGGAGCGATGATGTCCGAATCGAACGACGCGAACGCCGAGGACCAGACCGAACTGCCCGACCAGCCCCACCGGCACTCCGAGCCCGAGACCGCCACGGATCGGCTCGAGGGACAGTACACCGAGGTCGGCGGGCAGCCGGCGCACGAGCGCACCGTGGCGGGCGAGTACACGCGCACCGACGGGCGGCCCGACGAGGAACCCACGGTGGGCGACTACACCTCGACCGACCGTCACCCCGAGACCCACGACCCGTCGGAGCGGCACGGCAAGTTCGTGCGAACGCAGCCGCCGAAGCCGCATCCCGGTTCGCACAAGGCCGAGGAGCGCGAGCAGGACTGATCGTTTCGCGGCACGCTGCGAAATGGAGGAACTCCCGGGCGACTCGCCGGGCCGGTGCGCCGGCACTGGGGCGCGCCGGCGGAACGTTCCTGCATTTCGGCACGCGAGGGTGAGTTGCGGGCAGCACAGTCGCGAGCCCGGCGGGTCGCGGGTCAGGCCCGACCGCCGCCTTCCAGGCGGGCGAGCTGCGCGCCGGCGGCCTCGAGCCAGCGCAGCGG
>NZ_JBFUCL010000309.1:0-4594 GCF_056405255.1 Agromyces sp. P1_H4
TCGCCGCCGCGGCGCTGAAGACCGTCGAGCTCGTGAAGCACGGCACCCTGAAGGTCTACGAAGGCGCGCCCCACGGCATCTTCGGCGCGTACCAGGAGGAGCTCGACCGCGACATCCTCGCGTTCATCGCCGGCTGAGTCCGGTCATGCGAACGCGGCCGCCTTCGGATGGAAGGCGGCCGCGTTCGGGTCTGCACGGGTCAGGAGGCGATGCGGTCCTCGGCGCCGCCCGCGTCCGCGCCAGCGCCGTCGGCGCCGGCCAGCTCCGCGAGCGCGCCGGTGATGACCGCCRCCACCTCGGCGGGATGCGTCTGCATCACCAGGTGCGGCGCGTCGATCTCGACCACCGAGCGCAGGCCGGCGCGGGTGTAGCCGAAGCGCTCCACGTCGGGGTTGATCGTGTGGTCGGCGCTGGAGACGATGCCCCAGCCGGGCTTCGTCTTCCACGCGGCATCCGATGCGGGCTCACCGAACGCGAAGGCCGCCAGCGGGCGCTGCGACACGGCGAGCACGCGGGCGGTCGCCTCGGGCACGCCGGCTGCGAAGACCGCCGGGAATGCGTCGATGGCGACCGAGACATCCGTGCCGGGCTCGCCGCCCTCGACCGGGTAGGGCGTGTACACGAGGTTCGCGGCCAGGTCGGAGTCKGGGAAGCCGCCCTGCAGCTGGCCCAGGCTCTCGCCCTCGTCGAGCGCGTAGCCCGACACGTAGACGAGGCCGACGACGTTCTCGGCGGTGCCCGCGACGGTGATCACCGCGCCGCCGTAGGAGTGGCCGGCGAGCAGCACCGGGCCGTCGATCTGCTCGACGAACGCGCGCACCGAGGCGGCGTCGGCCGAGAGGCTGCGGTTGTACACCGGCGGGACGCGCACGGCGTGGCCCTGCTCGAGGAGCAGCGACGTGACGGGCGCCCAGCTGGCGGCATCGGCGAAGGCGCCGTGCACGAGCACGATCGTGGGAGTGGTGGACATGGAACTCCTTCGAGACGACGGGACTCGACCGACGACGGCCTGCCTGCCATCGCGCCGCGTTCCCGGTTGTCCCCAGCATCGCGCCGAGGCCGCCATCGTCGTCCGCCCCGAGCGGCCGCGTATCGCGCGGAATCGGACACCGTGGGCCGCGTCCACCCGCGCCGGTCGGCTCTCGCCCGAGCTCAGTGCGCCGAGCGCAGCTGCTCCTCGGGCAGCAGGGCGGTGCCGGGGTTGCAGCCCAGCTCGCCCGGTTGCAGCAGGATGCGCGGCACGTACAGCACCCGCACGCCGTCGGCGTCGCGCTTCACGAGCAGGCAGTCGTCGGCGTCGCCCATCGCGAAGCCGATGTCGCCGTCGGCCTCGACAGCGTGCGGCTCGAACGCCTGCTCGCGCTCGCCGGTCGGCTGCGGCATCCGCTCGGTGATCTCGGCGACGATCTGGTCGGCGGATGCCGCGGCCGGCGCGTTCGTGAGCACCTCCACCGCGAGCGCCTCGGCGCCGTCGGGCACGACGAACACGGTGCGGGTGTCGACGGGCGGTGCGATGCGGTGCGCATCGGGCGGACAGGGGAGGTCTCGCGCGACCGCGGTGTCGACGTCCCAGTCGCCGAACTCCTCGGTTGCCACGCCCCAGAAGTCGAACTCCGACTCGAAGCACGCCACGTAGGGCTCGTCGTACTGCGTGGGCTGCACCATCGCCCGGAACTGCAGGGCCCCGAACGGCTCGCCGTGCACGGCGCCGGGATAGGGCTCGACCCCGATGAGCTCGACGGTCGTGGAGTCGGCCGTCGCGGCATCCGCCCATCGTGCGTAGTCGTCGATCACGTCGGTGCCGTACCGGTAGAGGCCGCGCGACACATCGGCCACCGCCGCGCGGGCGGTAGCGTGCGACTCGGCGTCGGGCCGCAGCTGCGCGAGGGCGTTGCAGCCGGTCAGGGCGAGCACCGCGGATGCCGCGGCGACGGCAGCGGCGAGCGCGACGGGCCGGCACGATCGGCGTGATGCGGTAGGGCGCATCCTCCGAGCATGGCCGACGCGCGTCGCGCTCGCCACTGCGAGGGGTGGACCAGGCCGCTTCGGCGGCGCCGGCTGGGAGGGATCAGGCCGCTTCGGCGGCCTCGACGAGGGGCGACTCGGCGATGGGGATGACCTCGGCGACCGGCCGCTCGGTGCGACCGGTGCGGCCTCGGGCGAGGAACGGCGCGAGACCGCCCGCGAACGCGAGCACCGCGCCGACCACGAACGCGGCCACGTAGCCCGACTCGGTGGGCAGGCCCGACGCGCCGAGCACCGCTCCGATCGCCGCCGCGAACACCGTGGTGCCGATGGCGCCGCCGATCGTGCGGATGTTCGCGTTCATGCCCGTGGCGATGCCGACCTGGTCGGCCCGCACGCTGCGCACGATGAGGTTCGGCGTCGACGAGGTGACGAGCCCGGTGCCGAGTCCGAGCACGGATGCGGCGATCGCGAGCGGCACGACGCCGTCGTGGAACAGCGCGATCGAGAGCGACGCGGCCGCCGAGAGGAACGCGCCGAGGGTCAGCTGTGCCGCGAACGGCAGCACCCGGCTCAGCGGGCCGGCGACGAATCCGACCGAGGCCATGGTCACGAGCATCGGCAGCATGATCAGTCCGGCGGTGCTCGCGTCGACGCCGAGGCCGTAGCCGCTCGACGTGGGCGTCTCGGCGAGGCGCGGGAGCGTCGCCCAGATGCCGAACATCGCGGCGCCGGTGAGCAGGGCGGTGAGGTTGGTCGTCCACACGGCAGGGAGGCGCATCATCCGCATGTCGACGAGCGGGTTGCTCGAGCGCACCTCGACCATCACCCATGCGGTGGCGAGCACGGCCGCGAGCGCGAACAGCGAGATCACGAGGGGCGAGCCCCAGCCCCACTGGTTGCCCGCGCTCAGCGGGAGCAGCAGCGCGACGAGCCAACTCGACAGCAGCACCGCGGCGCCGACATTGATGCGGCCGGCCGTGCGGGTGGCGGCGCGCGACAGGCCGCGGACGCCGACGACGAGCCCGATTCCGGCGAGCACGAGTGGGAGCGCGAAGAGGCCGCGCCAGCCGATCGCGGCGGAGATCGGACCGGCGATCACGGTGCCGAGGCCCGAGCCGACGGCCATGATCGCCGAGAGGGCGCCGATCGCGCCGGCGAGGCGGGCGGGTGTGAAGGCGTCGCGAACGAGTCCGAAGCCCAGCGGGAACACGGCGCCGCCGAGGCCCTGCAACACGCGGGCGAGCAGCATGACAGTGAGGTTCGGCGCGAACGCGGCGAGCACGGAGCCCACCGCCACGGCGCCGAGCGCGAGGAGGTACATGCGGCGACGGCCGACGAGGTCGCCGGCGCGACCGAGCAGCGGGGTGGCGACCGCCGCGGAGATGAGCCACGCGGTGAGCATCCAGGTCTGGCCGACCGCGTCGGCGCCGAGGTCGCTGCCGATCGTCGACAGCACGGGGATGATCAGGGACTGCAGGCTCGCGACCGCGGTGAAGCTCGTGGCCACCGCGATGAACGTGAGGCGAGTGGTGGAGGTTGGCATCAAGCACCCTTCGGGGCTGAGGAGTTATACTGGAGGGAACCTCCGATAGGAGGCCGCCTCCGGTTAGCTTAGCGGAGGCACCCTCCGGTTTGCAAGCAGGTGTTTCATGACGGATGCCACGCTCCGCGCGTTGCTCGACGAACGGCGCCCCACGCGCGCCGACGCGCGCCGCAACTTCGACGCCCTCGTCGAGTCGGCCAACCTGGCGTTCGCCGAGCACGGCGTTGACGCCTCGCTCGAGGACATCGCCCGCCGCGCCGGCGTGGGCATCGGCACGCTGTACCGCAACTTCCCGACCCGCGACGCGCTCGTCGAGGCGGTGTACCTCGATGAGGTCGCCGGCGTCGCCTCGTTCGCCGAGGAGCTCGACGACCTGCCGCCGTTCGAGGCGCTCGCAGCGTGGCTCCGGCGCTTCGCCGACTACGCCAGCCGCAAGAAGGTGCTGCTCGAGGGGCTCAACCGCGACTCCGAGCTGCTCGCGACCTGCCGTGAGGTGATGTACGAGTCGGGCGAACCGCTGCTGCGCCGCGCCCAGTCGGCCGGCCTCGTGCGCGACGACATCGCGATCGACGACGCCGTGCGCCTCGTCGCCGGGGTCGCCGGGGTGGCGTTCCCCACGCCGGGCCAGCGCGAGCGCGTCGTCGATATGGCGCTCGACGGGCTCCGCGCGCGCTGAGGCCCGCGCTCGCCGAGGCCCGCGCTCGCCGGAATCCCGTTCGGGCGGCGGAATCCCTGGATCAGTGGATTCCAGCGCGCGAACGGGATTCCACCGCACCCGGCACCTCGTGACGTGGACCGCGCGGGCTGGCAGGATGGCTGTCGTGCGGGCTCGACGCGAGCCGCCGCCGCGCTGGATGCGACCGCACGCCGAGCGAAGGGTGCAGTCATKGACGACTTGAAGGGCACGGCGACCGAGCGGATCGCGCAGCTGCGAGCTGCCGGCGAGGTGACGGATGCCGCATGGCTCGAGCGGCAGCTCGTCGCGGCGCTCGAGGCGTGGCAGGACACCGAGGACGACCTGCGCGAACTCCGCGAGGCGCGGGAGGACTACTGAGCACGGCGCAGGCCCGCGCGGCGCAAGCC
>NZ_JBFUCL010000310.1:0-4591 GCF_056405255.1 Agromyces sp. P1_H4
GCGGTCGGTGGCCCGGGCGGGCGACTCGGTCGCCCGGTACGGCGGCGACGAGTTCGTCATCATCTGCGAGGACGCGGCGGCACCGGCGAGCGCCACCGTCGCGGAGCGATTCCGCGAGGCGGTCGGGCGACCCCTCGACAGCGTGCCTCCGCGCTACGACATCGCCGCCAGCATCGGCGTCGCGGTCTGGGAGCCGGGCGAGCGCCCCGAGCCCACGCCCGACCTCCTGCTGCGCATCGCCGACGAGGCGATGTACGCCTCGAAGGATGCGGGCCGGGATCGCGTCACGATCGTGATGGCCGACGAGACGAGCACCACTGACACTGCACACGACCCCCGAGCGGAGGCTTCATGGGAACACTGAGATACGACTCCACCATCACCGCGGAGTTCGACGATCGCACGCTCACCCACCTGCAGGTGGTGATCTGGTCGAAGCTCCGCCGCGGCGAGCACTTCGCGTTCACCTTCGGTGACGAGGCGCCGCCGGCGAAGCGCACGTCGGTGTGGTGCAGCCCCACCGTGCCGATGGCCTTCCAGTTCGACGAGCCCGGTGATCCGTCCGAGCTCAACCCGCGGTGGCTGGAGGTGCTGACGAAGTCGGCGAACTCGGCCGGTGGGCTGCGGCCGGTGCCCGAGCCCGAGGCCGCCGCATGAACGGATGGCGCAGCACGACCACCAGTGCACGAGGAGGAATGCCATGGGCCAGTTGATCTACGGCGGAGCGCGCATCTCGGAGTTCGAGATCGAGGACCGCGTGCTCGCCCACCTGCAGTTCGTCGTGGCCACCAAGCTGCGACGCGGCGAGCAGTTCATGCTCACCTGGAATCATGGGGTCGAACGCGGCAGCGGGCGCAGCTCGATCTGGATCAGCGCGTACGTGCCCGTGCATTTCAAGTACAACGGCAACCGGCCGCCGAAGCTCAACCGGGCGTGGCTGGAGCTGATGATCGACGGCGCGAACAGCCCCGCCGGGCTGCATCCGATCCCCGAAGCGGCAGCCGGGGCCGGGGTGCCCGAATGAACGACGAGCGTCCGATGACCACACGAGAGAACGGAGGTGCGGTGTGAAGATCCACCGCCTGACAGTCGACGGCCGGGACTACTTCCTGCCCGAGCCCATCGATGCGCTGCGCGCCGAGATCCTGAAGGCGATCCAGGCGGGCGGCGGCTACGTGAACGTGCCGCCCCTGCGCGGCGGACCCGGCATCGACATCCTCTTCTCCCCGGGCATGCCGGTCACCTGGTCGCAGATCGACGTCGGCGGCGAGCCCGAAGAGGCCGTCAGCTCCGACGAGGACGAGGCCTACCAGGACCCGCCCTACGGCGCGCTCTGAGCGATTCGACCACCGGGCGGCACGCCCGGCCCCGGCACGCCCGGTGCGGTTGCGACCGCACCGGGCGCTGCCGTGCGTCCGCCGGGCACGCCCGGCGCCGTCGCGACCGCGAGGCGGGCTGAGATGCTCCGCTCGGGAGCCGGCCGACCGAACAGGTAGCCCTGCGCCCGATCGAATCCGAGCTCCCGCACGGCCACGAACTGGGGCTCCGTCTCGACGCCCTCGGCCACCGCGCGCAGGCCGTGGTCGCGTGCGAACCCGACGAGTCGCGCCGCCACGCTCCGGTCGCCGGGCAGGAGCGTGATGACCGAGCGATCGACCTTGAGCTCGGTGATGGGGAGCGACCGCACGCGGAGCTCCGCCTCCTCCACCGTGCGCACGTCATCGACCGAGATGCCGATGCCGGCGGCGCGGATCCCCTCGAGGGTCTCGGCGGCCTCCTCGGGCACGGCCCTCGTCTCCGTGAGCTCGAGCGTCAGGAGCGTCGGGGGCATGCCCGTCGCGGCGAGGTGGTGGGCGACCCGCTCGGCGAACGTCCCCTCCGACAGCTGTGCGGCCGCCACGTTCACCGCGACCTCGATGCGCCGACCGGCGCGCACGAGCGCCGCGCCGTACCGGCAGGCCGTCTCGAGCATGGCGTCGCCGATGGCGATCATCGCCCCGGTCGCCTCCGCGAGTGGGATGAACTCCGCGGGCGGGATGACCCCGCGACTGGGGTGACGCCAGCGACTCAGCGCCTCGATGGCGACGAGGACGCCGTCGTGGAGGTCGACCTGCGGCTGGTACTGCGCGATGATCTCGCCGCGCTGCGCCGCGAGGCGCAATTCGCGTGCGAGGCGCTCGTCGTCTGCCATGGTGTTCCCTCCTCGGGCGTCCGAGACGCCCGCGCCATTGTCACGCGCGATCGCGCATTCGACGAAACGGCAGACAACGAGCGCTCGGATGCGTATACTCCCGCTGCTCGGCCGGCGGCCGCGGCGGATACACGAGCGTCACGAGCACCACCGAGATGATCATGAGCAGGAACCAGGAGACGAGCTTCGACGGCGACACGAGCTGCCAGCCGTCGAGCTGATCGGGGTAGAACCAGGCGCCGGCCCAGGTCGCGATATTCTCGGCCAGCCAGATGAACAGGGCGACGAGGCCGAACGCGATGAGCAGCGGCATCCGGGGCCGTCGACGCCACACCCGGAAGTGCATGACGGTCGGCCACCAGACGACGACCACCGCCGCCAGCAGCGCCCATCGCAGGTCGATGACGTAGTGGTGCGTGAAGAAGTTCGCGTAGATCGCGGCGGCGACGACCACGGTGACCCATCGTCGCGGGTACCGCGTGAAGCCCAGGTCGAACAGGCGGTACACGCGCACCATGTAGGAGCCCACGGCGGCGTACATGAACCCCGAGAACAACGGGACGCCCGCGATGCGGAGCACCCCGTCGCCGTCGTACGTCCACGACCCGACGTCGGTCTTGAACAGCTCCATGACGGTGCCGGTCAGGTGGAACAGCACGACCACCCAGAGCTCGCGTCCGCTTTCGAGCCGCGTCGCCACCATCACGACTTGGATGAGCACCGCGGCGATGGTCAGCGCGTCGTTCCGTGCGAGGGCCGCGTCGTCGGGATACCAGAGCCGCGCGGCGACGATGACCGCGAGCAGGGACGCGCCGAAGATGCACGCCCACGCCTGCTTCGCGGCGAACACCAGGAACTCGATGAGTCCGGCACGGACGCCGCGATCGGATGCGTCGGCGAGGAGGCGGTGCGCGGCTCGGTCGATCGCCCGTTCGACCGCCGTGCGGTCGGACTCGCGGGCGGCGCCGGCTGCGGTCATGCCGTGCGCTCCGAGGGGGTCATGCCGCGCGCTCCGACGCCGTCACCGTGAACTTCGCGTTGCGGGCGACCTGGCGCGTGGGGCCCACGACGCGCTCGAGCAGCGGCCGGTAGCGCAGGTGCGAGTTCCAGACGCACCACAGCTCCCCGCCGGGCACGAGCACGCGGGCGGCGTCCGCGAAGAGGTGCGCCGCGATGCCCGTGTGCAGCGCCGCATCGGAGTGGAACGGCGGGTTCAGCACCACGAGGCGCTCGCTCGCATCGTGGATGCCCTCGAGTCCGTCGGCCTGGCGGACGTCGACGCGGTCGGCGAGGCCGTTCACCTCCGCCGTCTGCCGAGCGGATGCCGCGGCCGACGCCGATCGGTCGGTCGCCGTCACCCGCAGCACGGGGCGCGTGCGCGCGAGCCAGGCGGCCACCACCCCCGACCCGCACGCGAGGTCGACGGCGGTCGCGGCATCCGGCACCGCGTCGCCGAGGTGCTCGAGGAGGAACCGCGTGCCGATGTCGACGCCGGCGCCCGCGAAGACGCCGCCGTGTGCGACGAGCGTGACGCCCAGGTCGTCGTGCCGCTCGCCTCGGGGCCAGCCGAGCGCGGGTGGCTGACGGTGCGCGCGGGGCGCGCGGGCGATGAGCACCCTGGACTTCTGGCGTGCGTGCGACACGTCGACCCGCTCGAACCACGCCGCCAGCACCTCGTTCATCGAGAGCGACATGTGCTTCAGGCGGCCGCCGGCGACGACCACGACGTCGGATGCCGCGTGGCTCGCGATGAGGCCGGCGAGCTCGTCGAGCCGGTCGAGCGACCGCGGCAGGCGCAGGAGCACGAGCCGGGCGCCCGCGAGCAGCCCGGGCGCGAGCGGCATGGACCGCACCTCGCCGTCCAGGCCCGCCCGCGCGGCGTTGGCCGCGAGCGCGCGCTCGCCCGTCACGAGGTCCTGGTGCACCCGGATGCCGCGAGCACCAGCCGCGGCCGATCCGAGCGCCAGCGCGCCGTAGGCGTCGTCGAGCACGACGAGCTCGCCATCGCCGAGGCCCCCGGCCAGTGCGGCCGCCTCGTCGAGGATCAGCCGGTCCGCGGCATCCGACGCCTCGAGCCCTCGGCCCTCGACGTCGGGATGGCGTCGCAGCGCGCCCAGCTCGAATGGCATGCGTCAAGGGTATGACGCAGCCCAGGACGCGCGACGATCCGGGCCCGGATGCACCTCGCAGGTGCGTTTGCTACCCTCGACCCCGCATGCGGGAAACAGACCAGCGGCCTTCGGGGGAACGGCGCGCGGCTCGACACGGGGCCGCGGGCCGTCGTTCTGCTGCGCCCACGGCGTCCGGTCGCCCGGCTCGCTCGTCGCCTTCGACGGGTCCGCGCCCGACGTCCTCGGCGGGTCGGCGCTCGGCGCCCACGCCGGCCGCACCCGCCCGCCT
>NZ_JBFUCL010000311.1:0-4584 GCF_056405255.1 Agromyces sp. P1_H4
AGGAGGGTACGCTCGCCGACGAGGGCACGCTCGCCGACGAGGGCACGCTCGCCGACGAGGCGTGAGCGCATCGCGCCGCCCGCGCACGTCGCCGTGCGAGACACTGGGGGCATGATCATCCTCGCGGCGACGCCCATCGGCAACCTCGGCGACGCCTCGGCGCGGCTCAAGGACGCCCTCGAGCGGGCCACGGTCGTGGCGTCCGAGGACACGCGGGTCACCCAGCGCCTGCTCGCGGGGCTCGCCATCGCCAACCGGCCCCGCCTCATCGCGCTGCACGAGCACAACGAGCGGCAGAAGGCGGCCGAGCTGGTCGAGCTCGCCCGCGACGCCGACCTGCTCGTGCTGAGCGACGCGGGCATGCCGACCGTGTCCGACCCGGGATTCCCGCTCGTGGCCGCCGCCGCGGCCGCGGGCGTCGAGGTCACGGCGATCCCGGGCCCGTCGGCGGTGGTGACCGCGCTCGCCGTGTCGGGCCTGCCCACCGACCGGTTCGCGTTCGAGGGCTTCCTGCCGCGCAAGGCCGGCGATCGGTCGCGACGTCTCGCCGAGCTGGCGGGCGACCGGCGCACGCTCGTCTTCTTCGAGGGGCCGTCGCGGCTCGCCGCGAGCCTCGAGGCGCTCGCCGAGGCGTTCGGCGCCGGCCGGCCGGCCGCGGTCTGCCGGGAGCTCACCAAGCTCCACGAGGAGGTCCGCCGCGGCGGCCTCGCGGAGCTCGCCGAGTGGGCGGCGCAGGGCGTCCGGGGCGAGATCTGCATCGTGGTCGGGGGAGCGGCCGAGCAGCAGGCGGATGCCGCGACGGCCCTCGACCGGGTGCTCGGGCTCGCGGCATCCGGAACCCGACTGAAGGACGCGGTCGCGCTCGTCGCCGCCGAGAGCGGCCTCGGCAAGCGCGACCTGTACGAGGCCGCGCTCGCGGCGCGCAGCACTCGCTGAGCGGGCGGCGGGCGGCGGCGGAACATTTCCACCGCTGCCCCCCGAAGTGGGGGAGAATAGGGCCACCGCACAACGGTGGAGGTGCGACATGGCGCACGAGGTCAGGTTCTCCGATCACGGCGGCCCCGAGGTGCTCGAGGTCGTCGAGGTGCCCGTTCCCGAGCCGGGCGAGGGCGAGGTGCTCGTCGAGGTGTTCGCGGCCGGGCTGAACCCCGTCGAGAGCGCGATCCGGCGCGGCGACCATCCCGAGCGATGGCCCGTGCGACTGCCCGCGCGACAGGGCCGCGACCTCGCCGGCGTCGTCATCGCGACCGGCCCCGACGCGTCACGTTTCACGCGCGGCGACGAGGTCATGGGGTTCGTCGACCACGGCGCCCAGGCCTCGCACGTGGTCGTTCCCGAGGCGAACCTGCTGCCGCGTCCGCCGGCGCTCTCGTGGGAGGTCGCCGGTTCGCTCTACACGGCGGGCACGACCGCGTGGACCGCCGTCGAGGGCCTCGGCCTGACGCCGAACGACACCGTCGTCGTGACCGCCGCGGCCGGGGGCGTCGGATGCCTCGCGGCGCAGTTCGCGCGCATGCGCGGCGCAACCGTGATCGGCACGAGCATCGAGACCCGCTTCGACTTCCTGCGCCAGTTCGGCGTGCTGCCGACCGGCTACGGGCCGGGCCTCGCCGAACGCGTTCGCGCACTCACCACGCATCCCGTCACGGCCTTCCTCGACTTCCTCGGCGGCGAGGCCGCCGCCGCGCGCGCGCTCGGCGTCCCGCCGTCGCGCGTGCTGACGGTGCTCGACTGGGACGCCGTCGACGACCACAGCGCGGTGCGCGCCTCAGCCGGCGACGTGGTGGCGCTCGGCCGGGTCGCGGCGCTGGCGGCCGCCCGACGCATCCGGCTGCCCATCGCCGACGTGTTCCCGCTCGACGCCGTCGCCGACGCCTACCGTGCGCTCGACAAGCGGGAGGCGCCCGGCAAGATCGTGCTCGGCCTGCGCGTCGTCGCCTATCCCGGCCAGCACGTGAAGGAGCCCGACCTCAAGGAGCAGGACGTCACCCTCGGTGTCGCGACGCCGCATCGGCACATGGAGGTGGAGGAGGCCGTGCCGCCCGCCATCGGCGAKGGCAGCGTGCGTCGACGGCACCGGGAGGAGCGCMCCGGCAGGCGATGACGCGGCGGCGCTGACGCGTGCGCCCGGCGCGTAACCCGGCGGCAGCGGCATCCGCTCGCCCATAGGATTGAGCGCATGGCCGACGCCTCCTCGTTCTATATCACCACGCCCATTTTCTACGTGAACGACGTGCCCCACATCGGGCACGCCTACACGGAGGTGGCCGCCGACGTGCTCGCGCGCTGGCACCGCCAGGCGGGTGAGGACACCTGGTCGCTGACCGGCACCGACGAGCACGGCCAGAAGATCCTGCGCACCGCGACCGCCAACGGCGTGACGCCGCAGGAGTGGGCCGACAAGCTCGTCGCCGACGCGTGGAAGCCGCTGCTCGAGACCATCGACATCGCCAACGACGACTTCATCCGCACCACCGAGGAGCGGCACGAGGTCAACGTGCAGAAGTTCCTGCAGAAGCTCTACGACGACGGCCACATCTACACCGGCGAGTACGAGGGCTACTACTGCGTCGGCTGCGAGGAGTACAAGCAGCAGTCGGAGCTGGTGGCGGGCACGGGAGAGTACGAGGGCCAGCTGGTCTGCGCCATCCACTCGAAGCCCGTCGAACTGCTGCACGAGAAGAACTACTTCTTCCGCATGTCCGCGTTCGCCGACCGGCTCCTCGCCCTCTATGACGAGCGTCCCGACTTCGTCCAGCCCGAGTCGGCGCGCAACGAGGTCGTCTCGTTCGTGAAGCAGGGGCTCGCCGACCTGTCGATCTCACGGTCGACGTTCGACTGGGGCGTCAAGGTGCCGTGGGACGAGTCGCACGTGGTCTATGTGTGGTTCGACGCCCTGCTCAACTACATCACCGCGGTCGGCTACGGCCAGGACGACGCCGAGTTCTCGCGCCGCTGGCCCGCGCAGCACATCGTCGGCAAGGACATCCTCCGGTTCCACGCGGTGATCTGGCCTGCGATGCTCATGGCTGCCGGGCTCGACGTGCCGCGCGGCGTCTTCGGCCACGGGTGGCTGCTCGTCGGCGGCGAGAAGATGTCGAAGTCCAAGCTCACCGGCATCGCCCCCGAGCAGATCACCGAGACGTTCGGCTCCGACGCGTTCCGGTTCTACTTCCTCTCGGCCATCTCGTTCGGCCAGGACGGATCGTTCTCGTGGGAGGACCTCGCGGCGCGTTACCAGGCCGAGCTCGCCAACGGCTTCGGCAACCTCGCGTCGCGCGTCATCGCGATGATCAACCGGTACTGCGACGGCGTCGTGCCGCAGGCGTCCGAGCTCTCGGCCGCCGACCACGAGATCGCCGCGATCGAGCAGCGGGCGACGGATGCCGCGTGGTCGGCCATCGAGCGCCTCGCGATCCACGACTCGATCTCGGCCACGTGGGAGCTCGTCGACGCCCTGAACGGCTACCTCACGGTGGAGGAGCCCTGGACCCTCGCGAAGGACCCGCACCAGCGCGCGCGCCTCGAGACGGTGCTCGCCACGGCCTATCACGGCCTCGGCACGCTCGCCGTCCTGCTCTCGCCGGTGCTGCCCGAGGCGACCGCGAAGCTGTGGACGGCGCTCGGCGCCCCCGGCACCGTCCAGCAGCACCGCATCGACCGTGCGCACGAGTGGGCCGCGGGCGAGAAGGTGGCGCCGCTCGAGGCGCTGTTCCCGCGCATCGAGGTCTCGGAGTGAGGGCGGGAGCCGCCGCGTGACGGACGCCTCGCCTTCGGGCGCCTCGCCGTCGCCGTCGCCCTCGCCCGAGCACCTGCGCACGCGGTCCGACGGCGGGCGCGCCGTGGAGTACCCGCCGCCGCCCGAGCCGCTGGCCGTGGGCGTGTACGACAACCACACGCACCTCGAGATCGCCGACGGCGCGCTGCCGCTCGACGTGCACGAGCACCTCGAGCGCGCGGCATCCGTCGGCGTCGTCGGCGCCGTGCAGGTGGGCACGGATGTCGCGACCTCCCGCTGGTCGGCCGACGTGGCCGCGCGTGAGCCGCGGCTCCTCGCCGCGGTGGCGCTGCACCCGAACGAGGCGCCCGAGCTCGAGGCATCCGGAACCCTCGACGACGCCCTCGCCGTCATCGACGAGCTCGCCGCCCGCCCGCGCGTGCGCGCGATCGGCGAGACCGGGCTCGACTTCTTCCGCACCGGCGACGACGGCAGGGGCGCCCAATTCCGCTCGTTCGAGGCGCACATCGACATCGCGAAGCGGCACGGGCTCGCCCTCCAGATCCACGACCGCGACGCGCACGACGACGTGGTCGAGACGCTCCGCCGCGTGGGCGCCCCCGAGCGCACGGTGTTCCACTGCTTCTCCGGCGGCGAGGAGCTCGCCCGGCTCGCGGCATCCGAGGGCTGGTACCTGTCATTCGCAGGCAACGTGACGTTCAAGAACGCCGAGAACCTGCGCGAGGCGCTGCGCGTCGCCCCGCGCGACCGCATCCTCGTCGAGACGGATGCCCCGTACCTCACGCCCGTGCCGCTGCGCGGACGCCCGAACGCGCCCTACCTCGTGCCGCACACCGTGCGGTTCG